>JAESST010000287.1 GCA_016763995.1 Flavobacteriales bacterium
CCACCAACCGTTGTCAGAACACCCTCCCTAACAAGTTACAAGCAGTTGCAGGAGTCGATAATGCCACACGTCTGACACGATAGCTAAGAGTAAGACTTAGTTGTGCCGGCCGACTTATCTGAGAAGACACAGACAGCTTCCCAGAAATGATCTCAGCATCGGTCGGATAGTCAGGTCCTTTAACAAATTTTAAAAGTTCAGCTAATACTTTTAGCCATTGCCTTAAAGGTAGGCTCCTCTTTTATATCCTCATCATATATCCCATGTATTTCCGAAGAACTCTTTGGAATAGGCATTTGAGGGTTAACTCGACGAGTTTTAACTTCTTTCTTCCCATCAGGATGCAGCTTTAAAATCGAAATTTCTACAATCCGATCGCTTGCTACATCAACTCCTGTTGTTTCTAAATCGAAAAATACAATCGGCCGTTTAAGTGATAATCCCATTCGTTTACTTTATGAAAATTCTTACATACTGATACTTCTCATAAGTACTCCTATTTTCAATATAATCCCCTTTATATTCAGGCCCAGTAATTAAAGTATTAATGTCAACAAAATTATATTGATCTGACTTAATTCCGTGTTTAGTAAAGACTCTACTTAACAAGGCTTTGGTGTCATATGCTCTCTTTCTTGTTAAGATAGAGTTAGTTTTCCAAGTTCTAGTTGGAACTTTTGAGGCACTTGAAGTAATAATAATCTTTGCGTCTCCTCTTAATTTAACTAACTCAGCAACATCATTAATAAAAGAAACAAATTCCTTGTTTGATTCACTGATGTCTTTCATGTTGTAGGTAAAATATTTTTGAAAATAAGCTACCACATCTTTCAACTCTTCTGGTCTTGGATAAGTTTCTTTAAAGTCTAACTCATCCTTAACGTCAATGGTATATGACTTAAGTACAAATCCACCTACAGGAACATATTCGTACACCCCTTCCCTTACTCTTTTGAATGTAAAACTTTCCCCTTGATCATTTTCCATGATCATTTCTACATCATCAGGGAAGTTACCTTCAAAAATGATTTGATAATACTCGTCTAGTTTCAACTTCTTATAGTCTAACAGTCCTACATTATCAGTTACTTCTTTACCTAATACTTGGCTTTTAGAATTCTCTAGTCTTACAAATATTGGATCATACTGATATAAGCCTTCTTCTATTTTTCTAAACAGGAGTAGATCAAAATCTTCGTTTGCAACAACCAATTTCATGTCTGGAGGATAATCTCCTTCAAATTTGATAAAAAATCGTTTTGTTAAATCTAAGTCTTCAAAATTAAACTTTCCAACATTATCAGTAGATGCTGATTTAATTAGACTCTGGTCTGCTCTTAATAATAATACTTGTAGATTGCCTACAGGAACTCCTTTCGCCGTAACAGCTCCACCAATATCTGTTAACAATGCTTTTGGCATCGGTTTATCAATCGGCACATATTCATATGTCCCTTTTCTAACCTTTCTAAAGCGCATTTGCTGCCCCAAATCATTTGTAATAATAATTACTGGATCATCAGGAAAGTCCCCTTCAAAAACAATACGATATTCCTCTTCTAAGTTCAACTTCTGAAAATTAAACTCTCCATACTCATCTGTTTCTTCTTGCTGAATTAATTCAGAAGATGCATCTTCTAATCTAACATTCAACCCTTTGATTGGATTCCCATTTTCCTTAACTGTTCCAGATAAAGACTTTGCTCTACTGATACCATAAAATTCATAAGGTTGAATAGAAGGAACAAATATGTAAGTTGTGTCATCAATAGGATCAAAAGGAAGAATCTCTCCTTTGTCATTTTCGACTTCTACATCATACCCTATTAAGGGATTTCCATCTTCAGAAATTACTCTAATTAAGTATACTTGAGTTGCATCAAGTGCAGCAAACTGAAACTCTCCAGTATTGTCTGAAGTTGTTTGATTTAATAATTTTTCATTTTCATCTAACAGCACAATTTTCATTCCCTTCATTGCTACGCCATTCTTAACTAAGCCTCCCTTAATATCAGCAAACTGCATAGGGGCTGGTTCTATCGTCGTCATTCCTTCTCCAACTCTAACCGGCCTTAACTTAATATCTTTATAAATCTCTTGATAAGTCCCTGCAGAGCTTACATAAATATCTTCTTCATAGGTTTCGTAAGCATCCGCTTCATATACAAAGTGATAACTTTGGTTAGGCTCTAAAATAGCTGAGAATTGTCCATCCCTTTGTCTTGGTGTATAAACACCAAAATCTCCTGTTGTATTATTTGTAATCGTTACTTGAGCTCCAGATGGAGGTACATATCTATCAACAAAGGTAAACTCTCCTCGGTAGAGTGTTAAAGCTGCTTCTTCCGCATCAATCAATTCTAATAAGTATACATCTTTTTCTCCGTAGCCTTCCTCTTTGAACGACGAGAAATAAGCTCTTTTCCCATCAGGAGTTGTTACGAAAAAAACATCATCACCTACAGAATTAATAGGATAACCCATATTGCTTGGCTTACTCCATCCGGTATCTGTATCTACACTATACATAATGTCGTATCCCCCCATACTCTCATGTCCGTCTGAACTGAAGTACATTGTTTTCCCATCTGGGTGCATAAACACTCCATCTTCGTTATGATCTGAGTTTAAAACTGGTCCTGCATTTTGAGAAAGGGCCCAGTTTCCAGTAGGTAATCTATTACAAAAGTATATGTCTTTTCCTCCGAAGCCTCCTTCTCTATCACTTATAAAATATATTCTCTTCCCATTAGGCGTAACAGTTGCATGAGTTTCATACGCCTTTGTATTAATATCTGATCCTAGTTTCTTAGGGTCAGACCAAATTTCAAATCCAGCTGAATCACCTTCAAGATTACTTTCGAAAAGTTCTCCGTTACCATTAATATCTTTATAGATATATAGTGTTCTGCCATCAATCGATAGATTTACGGTAGCTTCATGTCCTTCTGTGTTAATATTTAAGGGGTAAGGATCTCCCCAAGAACCGTCTTCTTCTTTCAAGGAAACATAGATGTCTTCAAACAACATTCCATCAATAGGATCGTAATTTTCATAATTTGAACTATCCTCCCTCAATCTTCTAGATGTGTAGTATATAGCACTTTCATCTATACGAACAATCGGACTAAAATCAGGATAAAATCCGTTTAATTTCCCACCAAGATTGCTTATCTTAATATTTACAGGATTTAAAACAGATTGTTGAGCATAAGTTGACATATTAATGCTCTTGTTTATCTCCTTGTATAAACTATGTTTCTCATTCACATAAGTTCGAAACTTTTTAAAACTCTCAATTGCTTCTAAAAACTGATAATCGTTATGTTGTGTTTTTCCAAGATAATACCACACATCAACCGGAGCTTTTTTTTCTTTTGTACTTACGTAATTATAGCTAGGGCTTGCACTCTTTGATGCAAATTTTAAGTACGTTAATGCCTCTTCCTTTTCTTTCTCATTGAAGGAGTTTAGAATAGAGATTCCAAGGTTATAATTGATATTTGCATTATTTTTGTCCTTCTCATAAACCTCTTTAAGCAATGGAAGTGCAGCTGCATATCTATTGTCTTCAATAAGATACAAAGCTTCTAAGAATTTTTCTTTGTCAGAAATTTGAGCACTAAGCCCAAATGAGGTAAAAAATAAAAAAGAAAGTAAAAGCTTGATTATATGTTTATTCATCTTTTCTTCTATTAGCACTATAACAATGATTAACTACAAATATATTTTATTCAGCCAACATAACCTTAGATTAAGATCTTAATAGCTAACAAATCGTTGTTAGTCATCTATACTTCTCTGTTTATATCAAACTCCTCTAAAATTGCTGCTACTCTCTGGACGAAACTTCCTCCTAAAGAACCATCCACAACTCTATGATCATAGGATAAGGATAAAAACATCATATGACGCACTCCTATTGTATCTCCAAATGGGGTTTCTATTACTGCCGGCTTTTTCCTAATTGCCCCAATAGCCATAATAGCAACTTGCGGTTGATTTATAATTGGTGTGCCCATTACGTTTCCGAATGTACCTACATTTGTTACTGTAAAGGTTCCTCCAGAGACTTCGTCAGGACTCAATTTGTTAATCCGAGCTCGATTTGCTAAATCGTTAACTTTTTTAGAAAGTCCCACTAAGTTCATTTGATCCGCATCCTTAATTACTGGAACAATTAAATTACCTGAAGGAAGGGCTGTTGCCATTCCTAAATTTATATGCTTCTTCTTAATTATCGTATCACCACTAACAGAAACATTAATCATTGGCTTTTCTTTAATTGCCTTAGCAACAGCCTCCATGATTATTGGAGTGTAGGTTATCTTTTCTCCTTCTCTTTCTTGATAACTATTCTTTACTTTATTTCGCCACATTACCATATTCGTAACATCAGCTTCAACAAACGATGTAACATGAGCAGAAGTGCTTTTAGACATTGTCATGTGCTCAGAAATCATCTTCCTCATTCTATCCATTTGGATAATTTCATCCCCATCTCCCATTGGGATTACTTGTTCTTGTTTTACTGCAGGAGTTGATGGTTTTGGAGCTACTGTTGGAGCTACTGGCAAAAGAGTTTTCCCTCTATTTTCAATATATTTCACCAAATCATCTTTGGTTATTCTATTGTTTAATCCAGTGCCTTTAATTCCATCAATTTCCTCAGCCAAAATCCCTTCTTTTTCAGCAATGCTTCTTACCAAAGGTGAAAGAAATTTACCTGATGGGGAATTCTTTGTTAATTCTGAAGTTAATGTAGTCATCTGGCTCTGATTTATTTCTTCTACTGCTTTTGGAGCTTCTTCAGTATTTTTTGAACCCGATGCTGTATTTGTAGCATCTCCTTCAATTTCAATAATTGCGATAACCTCTCCAACCTTGACTATATCATCAACTTGAAAGAGTATCTTCTTTAAAACTCCTGAATCAGGAGCAGGAATCTCAGAGTCAACTTTATCCGTCGCTATTTCTAATACCGGCTCTTCTGATTCTATCGTATCTCCTTCTGCTTTTAACCAATTCGTAATCGTTGCTTCTGCAACGCTTTCTCCCATCTTGGGCATTATCAATTCAATCTCAGCCATAGTTTTGATCTTATTTTGAACTCGCAAAATTAACCAAATTTTAGATGACTCTTGGGCGACAATCAAGCCTATACAATAGACTCCACTCTACATTGCATTAAGATTTTTCCGAACTTTAGATAATGAAATCGGGATTATTACTTATTCTTCTTTTTTTATCTTCTTATACTATCGGTTATGCACAAAGCAGCAGAGTTTTAAAATTTAATGTAAGACCCTCAAATAGCGGGAGTATTGTTCAAATTTTATGGACAATGAATCCTGGTTCGACTTGTTTGAACTTAATAGTAGAAAGAAGTGCCAACGGAGTAAATTATTCTGAAATCTATAAATATCCTTCT
Source organism: Flavobacteriales bacterium (assembly GCA_016763995.1). Classification (GTDB taxonomy): domain Bacteria; phylum Bacteroidota; class Bacteroidia; order Flavobacteriales_E; family Vicingaceae; genus NORP294. The sequence goes on from JAESST010000287.1 coordinate 5,432, forward strand.
GTCTGTGGAAGCACTGACAGAGCAATCTCCTACTCTTGGGTTGATACTAAACCTCTCCAATTTGCAAAAAGCTTTTACCGATTAAAACTAGACGGCGCAGAATTTACTCTCCCTATTGAAGTAAATTTACAAGCCAACTTAAGCGAAAAAGACATTATTACATTCCCTAACCCATCAAATGGACGCTTTTCTATTGAGCTAAAAAATGAAAAAAATCTATCCTTTAACTTAGAACTTTATAATCCAAAAGGAATCCTTTTCTATAAAAAAGAAAACTGTACAGGCACATTTGACTCTATTGACTTGGGGAATATACCGAGAGGGGTTTATTTAATAAGAGCTTTCTTTACTGACAGAAGCAGCTTTGAATCCAAGTTAATTATTAGATAATGACTGTTCAGAAATAGCAGTAAAACATGCTCTTTCGTTATTTTTGAGCTTTAACGAAAAAGATATGTACGGAAAATTCAAAGATCATTTACAAGCAGAGCTTACAGGCATAGAAGATGCTGGCCTTTTCAAGAAAGAAAGAATTATTACTTCTGCCCAAGATGCAGTTATTAAACTGGATAGCGGTAAAGAAGTAGTTAATTTTTGTGCTAATAATTATCTCGGCTTGTCGTCTCACCCAAAAGTTATTGAAGCAGCAAAACAAACGCTAGATAGTCATGGATTTGGTATGTCTTCCGTGCGATTTATCTGTGGGACTCAGGATATTCATAAGACTCTTGAACAAAAGATTGCTAAATTCTGTGGAACAGAGGACACTATTTTATATGCTGCTGCATTCGATGCAAATGGAGGTGTTTTCGAACCTCTTTTAGGACCCGAAGATGCTATTATTTCAGATTCATTAAACCATGCATCTATTATTGATGGAGTGAGATTATGTAAAGCTGCAAGATATAGATATGCCAATAATGACATGACAGATTTAGAGGAGCAATTAAAAAAAGCGCAAAATCAACGCTTCCGAATTATAGTTACTGATGGAGTATTTTCTATGGATGGGTATGTAGCACAACTGGACAAAATATGTGACCTTGCAGATAAATATGATGCCCTAGTAATGGTCGACGATTGCCATTCTCATGGTTTTATTGGAAAAACAGGAAGAGGTACGGCAGAGTACTGTAATGTGCTAGGTAGAGTGGATATTATCACAGGAACACTTGGCAAAGCTCTAGGCGGAGCTATGGGAGGCTTTACTACAGGAAAGAAAGAAATTATTGAAATGTTGCGCCAGCGATCAAGACCTTATCTATTTTCTAACTCTTTGGCACCTGCCATTGTTGGTGCCTCAATTGCAGTTTTAGACTTATTGAAAGGAACTACGGCCTATAGAGATAAACTAATGTCCAATGTTGCTTATTTCAAAAAGGGAATAAAGGATGCAGGGTTCGATTTTAAAGATGGAGAATCAGCCATTGTTCCAATTATGTTATACGATGCAAAACTATCTCAGGTTTTCGCCGACAAACTATTGGCGGAAGGCATTTATGTTATTGGCTTCTTTTATCCTGTTGTCCCAAAAGATCAAGCAAGGATCAGAGTTCAGTTATCAGCCGCACATGAACAAACCCATCTAGATCATGCTATTCATGCTTTTACTAAAGTGGGAAAAGAACTAGGAGTAATTTAAATTCTAAGACTCTAATGTTTCGTCCTGAAAAAAGTTGACAATAATCTCATCAATTATGTCAACAATCAAGGAAACAAGGAAAATCTCTAATCCCACCCAATATTATAATGAAGCCTTTAAACGTCAAGTAGCATCAGAATACAAATCAGGATTATCTACAAAAGCTACTTTAAAGTCTAAATACAGACTAGTAAGCTGAATTCTTAAGAAGAACCGAGCTCAGCTTACTAGAAGATAGTTCTATTTCCAGATGGTGTAGGATGTATGGCAAATTAGCATATTTACTAAAAAAATGAAAAAGTAAAATCCCTCCAAAACTAGTTTTGGAGGGATTAAATAACAATATTATTTTATCAAATAATAAGTCAATTTTTTCGGACGGACATTAGTCTAATTCTATAGATTAATAGAATTTTGATCTATTATCTATCATCTCTGCCTTTTCTTTTAAAGCGTTATAAACAGCTCCGTTATCTATTCTTGCAGACATTCCTCTAAATTCTGATTCTCTTATCACATTAATATCAGCTTGTCCTGCATCAACCTTTTTATCAACCACTACTACAAACACACCGGTTGCTCCTTGAATTGGATCACTTATTTGACCTGCCACCAAGTTCATTGCTTTTCCAACAACCTTAGGCTCTAAACCAACTGATGAAATAGATGGACTTGAGAATGTAACGCTAGCATTCTGAACTGATAATCCAGTATTTCCTGCTAATGTCCCAATGTCTGATGCTCCAGATAATTCTTTCATCATCATTTCAGCCTTTTTGTTTTGTTTTGCTAAAAACTCCACTCTATTTCTAACTTTCTCTAACGGAGCTGGACCATCTTCATCTACAGACTCTACAATTGCAACAACAAAAGCATTATCAACATCTTTCGCTTCAGACACATCTCCTTCACTTGCTTCCATTGACCATCTTGCAAGATCTTTAGAAGCATCTAACCCTTGAATCGTATTCTCATTTTCATTTAAAATGGCTGTTCTCTGTTGAACATTTCCTGCAGTCAATTCAGATCTAAAAGACTCCATGTTTGTTACATTAATTGAAAAACTATTTGCCTTATTGAAAAGCTCTGCATAAGTATTTTTACTTGGTACAACGGCTCTAGTAATTGTAGCAATCTGAATTTTCATCACATCGTCTAACTTTTCAGTTACTTCAATCAGGTGATATCCAAATTGACTTTCAACTTTAGTAAAAGCTCCAATCTCAGCAATAAAAGCTGCATCATTAAATGGCTTTACCATTGTTCCTTCAGCAAACCATCCTAAATCTCCACCACTTTCAGCAGAAGTCTTATCGTCAGAAAGCGACACTAAAGAATCCATTGGAATTCCTGAATTTAACAGTGCTAAAACGCTATCTGCTGTCTTCTCTGCAACTTCTTTGGCTCTTGCTTGAAATCCAAATAAAATATGTCTCGCTTTTACAGAGTCAGGACCCATTTTTGATCTTCTTACTTTATTTAGCGTCCAAAGATTTCCTGACATTTCAGGTTGTGCTACATAGCCTGAATCATGGCTCCATAATGAAGTATCTATGCCAATTGGAGCATTTACTCTAGAATAGAAATTAGGATTAAATCGTTGATCAGAATTAGCATTTACAAAAGTAGAATCGTTCTCGTTATTTTGAAATTTTGCATAGATCTCATCTACCCAACTTTTTGCTGCTGCTTGATCTAAAGCAGAAGGAATCACGGGAAAATATGCATAAGCTATTTTTCTACTAGCTTTTTGATCGTAATCGCTTTTTGTTTTTTCATACAAACTCTTAATTTCTGACTCAGTCACTGAAACAGTTGAATCTGAAATAGTAGTATATGGCTTATATATATATTTAAAGGCTAAAGATGTATTATTATCATTATACTGAACAGTTGCTAATGCAGATGGAGTATAAATCCCTTTTTTTATTAGAACATTATACTTATCCATCCTATGGTTTCTTTTCAATGCCTTTTCAAAGTCCAACCATTGAGTCTTTGTTTCCTGATTTTCATCTAGATTTTGAAGAAACTGAACAACTGCAGTCGAATTAAACTCCCCTGTATTAGGATCAGAAAAGGCCTGACGAACTTGAGGATGAGGGTTAGACCCTTGCACTAAATCAAATAGCTCTTTAGAAGTAACATTAATTCCTAATTCCTCCATCTCATTCCCAACCAGAATATCTGAAGTAATTTCCGCCCAAACAGACTCTCTTATAGATGATTTAGTTCTTTCATCTAATTCCTGTTGCGTTTGCTTCTGATAATTATCGTAAGCTTTTCTTACTCTAGCATCAAATTCCTGCGGAGAAATTTGGTGCCCATCTATTTCAGCTAAGCTTATTGGACCTTGTTGGCCTCCTGCTTTTGCACTGAATAAGTCTGTCAAAACAAACGCTAAAATTGCTACACCAATGATGATTAGCACTAAGAACGAACGTTCTCTTATTTTTCCAATTATTGCCATTGAAATCGATTAAAAATTTAGGGTCGCGAATATACGATTGTAAACTGAATTAAAAAGCATCCAAATGCACAAATTTTAGTGGTTCGCAGCATCTTACTTTCTACTAATTATCCTCTATTAGAACCTTTAAATGAACAAGGTCTATTTTATTTTCAAAAACCTTTTTAACAGTAAATACAAAATTGTCTTTTTGAATCTGCTCATCTAATCTTGGAATGCTTTCGAAAGTATCAATAATCAACCCTGCTATTGTCTCATAGTTGTCTGACACCGGAAGTCCTAATCCAAATTCATCGTTAATATAATCTACCTCAAGCCTGGCAGCAAAAAGATATTCATTATCATTAAGCTTCGTTTCGATTAAGTCTTCCTTATCGTGCTCATCTTCTATTTCTCCAAATATCTCCTCTATTATGTCTTCTATGGTAACTATTCCTGCTGTTCCCCCAAATTCATCTACTACTACTGCAATACTCCTCTTCTGTTGAATAAAGATTTCAAGAATCTCATTAGCAGACATTGACATTGGAATAATTGGCAATGGTAAAAGGATGGATTTGATACTTTCCGGTTTCTTAAACAATTCAAAAGAGTGTGTATATCCAATTATGTTATCAATGCTATCTCGGTAGATTAATATCTTAGAAAGTCCTTTCTCAATAAATTTTTCTTTCAGTTTATTAATATCTTCTTCCAGCTCTAGCGCCACAATCTCAGTTCTTGGCACCATGCATTCTCTTGCCTTAACTTTAGAAAAGTCTAATGCGTTTTGGAAGATTTGTATTTCGTGATCCACTTCCTCTTTCGATTGAGCATTATTTTCTGTTCCCTCTCTAATGTAGTGTTCCAAATCAACTCTTCCAAAATTCAATTCTTCATCTGTGCTAAGTTGCGGAGAGAACAGCTTTATTAGTAACTCAGAAATTCCAATTACAAGATACATTGGAATAAACATAACCCAATAGATGATGAATAACGGCAAAGCGAAAAAGCGAAGCATTCGGTTGGGGTTAATTCGAAATAGCGTTTTAGGCAGAAACTCCGCTGTTATTAAAATAATAAGTGTAGAAATTATCGTTTGTGTTAGAAGAATTATAAAACCGCTATCTGTAATAGCTGCTATTAACGGTTCCAATTTTTTCGCCATGAAAATTCCATAAATAACTAAGGCAATATTATTGCCAACAAGCATTGCTCCTATAAATCGAGCAGGTCTCTTTAAAAAATTAGAAATAATTTTTGCCAAAAGATCCCCTTGTTTTCCATCTAGCTCAATTTTTAGCTTATTGGCAGAAACAAAGGCAATTTCCATTCCTGAGAAGAATGCAGAAAAAACCAACGTACAGAGGATTAAACTCCATTGATAACTGTCCATGAATCAAATATAACTATTTCCCTTTCTTTTCTGCCTCGCGTTCGTGGAACATTCTTTGCTTACGACGCATGTAGAAAAGAAATATAGCAATCACTGAAAAACCATAAAAATATAACGCATCATAAACGCTATTTTGGATGGATTGATACACAGCAATAATAAAGGTGAGTATGGATAGCATTAACCATGCTTTTTCCATGAATTTGATGACTTTAATCATTGTCGATATTTATTGTTCCTCTCGGTTTTAGTATTCTATATTCAGAAAAGTCTTGATTCGAAATTAACCCTTCCCCCATTAGCACTTGATCAGCTGTTGTTATTTTCACGAATACGTCAGAAGTAATTTGCCCAGTTGTCTTATCCCAAACTAAGTGTTCTGTGTTTAGCATTTCTCCTTTTTCATTAATTACAACTACATCATACATCGCTTCCATCTTATCTGCGTAGGTCGAATCTATTGCATAATTAGCTGTCAGTTTCGTAGTAACATTCATTAACGAATCAAATATTTTCACTTCTACGCCTTCTGGCATTTCGTTGTATTCTTTTTCAGTCATATACTGTTTCAAGAGTGGGGCCTTTAGTTGAAATACAACAGCTCCTTTTGTGCTATACATCACCTCAATTTCTTTCGCTATTTGTGTAGGAAACTCCTCAGAGTCATCATACTTCTCGATATCTTCAATTTTATTTGAACATGATAAAAGCACTCCTACAAGTACAATTATCATGTATCTGAAAGGAGTGCTTTTATTAAAATATTGTTTGTTTTTCAATTAAAATCTTGCTTTGGTTGATTCTCCTATCCAACACCCAAGTGCAACAGAATCTCCTGCTTTAGTTCCACCGAAGAAACAATCTTCTTTCGTCGGGAAGTACTTTTTATAGATTGCGATTTTACCATTTGCTTTCCCAGTTACCGAAGGATCGACCGACTTAGCCTTGTTAAAATAGTCTACAGCTAACCAATAGATTGCCTTTTGCTTACACGCATCTTCTCCTCCGCAAGAGGAACTTCCTATAATCATGTCTCCAATCATTAAATAAGGTAAACCGTAATTCGACTTTAAGCTTGCTGCTTTTCTTGCATTAGTTCTTGCTGCTCCATATCTTTTCATGCTACTTTGAGATTGGGCTAATTCAATATAATAATCAGCTTTTTTCGTTTCATCTTGAGCCAATTCAATTGCTTGTTTGAAAAACTTTTCTGCATCAGCATATTTCTTCGTCTTTAAACTCATAATTCCCATTTTCTCAGCCGAAACAGCTGAAGGACTCGAAGAATGCAGTTCCTTTGCAATGGTGAAGAAAATAGGAGCATCAGTACATCCTTTTTTATCTAAGATATTTGCTGTTCTTTCCATCCATGCTGCATCGCTTTTGTTTTTCTCAAAACCTTCGTTCGCCATCTTTTCAAGAATTTCGCAACTTAAATATGGACTTGCTACATTATTTATACTTTCTTGTGCTTTTATATAATACTGTTGACTCTTCCCTCCTTTTGTAATATTGAAAGCCAATACACCACTAACTTTACTAAACACTGTTACAAGTTCTTCTTTTGTTAATTTCTCAGCCTTTTCCATCAATACCGATGCATTCATATAAGAAACTAAGGTTCCTGCCTCTGACTTATTTCCTCTTTCATTTATCGACTCTTCAAGTGTAGCAAAAGCTAATTCAGGTTGTTTACTCTTGTACCGTAATTGGTCCGTTCCTTTTCTACCTAAAACATAACCTTTCTTTCCAAAATTATCAATTCGTCTATCATAAATAACTAATAACTCGTCTACTAAAGCAAGCTTTTCTTCTTTTACCTTAGTTTTCTTAATCTTTCTTCCCATTAAGCTAATTCCATCAGCATACATTCGCTCAGAAGATTTTGGACATATCTCATAAACAACTTTCCAATATGTGAAGGCATCATCATATAGCTTTTGCTTGTAGTAATCTCTGTACAAAGAAAGATTTTGAACACACTGAACACTGTCTGCCCCATATTTCCCTTGTGCGAATGTGCTTGTTGCCAAGAATGCAACAACTGCAAGTAATCCTAATTTTTTCATGTTTGTTTGTTTTTTAATCGTATTTCCTTTTTATGAACCACTTGTCGTTAATAACGACTCCTACTTGAAAGTTAAAAAACTCTTCTTTTGTTAATCCCAATTCGTCTTTTCCTCTCTGCCCAACCTCAACTCCAATATTCAAAGTAGAAAATGTTTTTCTTAAGGGTAATGTTAAACCAAAACTTATGCCAAACTCAGATATATCTTCATTATCAACTCTTAACAATGAAGAATTATATCTCATCCCAGCTCTATATCCAATTCTCTCCCAATAAGAACCAAAAGCAGTAGCACTTACATACTTGTCAAACCCCACATGAATCAGCTGATTTGATGATCTTTCAATTCCTTCCGCTAATTCTTGATCTCCCCAAGATTGAGCTTTAAAATCTGCTGTTAACATCCATTTCAATTTCTTTTCAATAGAAACTCCTATTCCGTATGTAGCATTATTAGCAATATCTACACTTTGATCATCTACAAAAAGAGAAGTATCTTTAAACCGCTCTAAGTTTACATCTCCTGTGTAGTTTCTTACCAAGCGAGATTGTTCCGCATTTAACTGGTCGTTTGGTGAAATTATTGCTCCAACTACTAACCTATATTTTGAATTTAAATCTTTAAAATATTGAGCTCCTATTTCTAACGCAACACTACTTACTTTAACTTCTCTTTGATCTAAAACATTAAAGAAATTAGTGCCATTTGCTCCATATACAACTCTTCTATCATCAGTAATCTTACCAAAATAGTATTTAGCGTTTAAGCCAACAGAAAAGTGTTCTAAAAATCCATACCCTACTCCAACAAAAATTTCATTGATCCCACCAGAACCTTCATTCGTATAATTGATTTTATTATTGTTAATACTTGAAGTATCAGAATAATCATATCCAACAAAGCTATAGGGCCTAATTCCAAATCCGACGCCCAATTTCTCTCCTATTGGAAAAGCAATTGACATATGGCTAAGCTGTGTATTCGATCCCACTCTACTTTGGCTGCCACTTGTATATCTCGCATTTCTAGAAATAAGAGCCGCTTCAAACGTTGTTAAACTAATGTTAGAAAATGAAGCCGGATTTACTCCATTAATTTGATTTGTCCCTCTATCGTTCAACTTTGCATTACTCCGCGCCAGGGAATCATAAATCAACGGCTTATATTGAAAAGGTCTCCAAGCAATACCTGCCCCTCCCATTCCAAAATTACCATTAAACGTTGTTGTATTTATCAGCCCAATCCCGTACCTAGAATACGGAGAATCAGTGTTTTTTTGAGCCTGAGCAAAGCTAAAAACGAACAATAAAATGATGGAAATTGCAAGGGTTTTACTTGCCGTTGTATATAAGTATTTCATTCAAGCCTTTTAGCACCAAATTTGGGTCTGCAAAGATGCCATTTTTTAGCTCTTTTTCAAAAAAATTAGCATCTCCTCCCGTAATTACGATTTTGAGCTCAGGATATTGTTTTTCATAGTTTAAAATAAACCCATTCATTTCTGCAATTAGGCCATTTACAACACCTGACAACATAGAGGTAATTGTTGTTCTACCAATATTTTGAGGCCTTTCTCCCCCTTCCCAACTAATTAGTGGCAACTTACTAGTAAAGTCATTCATAGAACGTAAACGCATTTGAACTCCAGGCGATATTGCACCTCCGAGATACTCCTTTCTCTCTGTTAAAAAATCATAAGTAACGCAAGACCCTGCATCAATAACTAATAAATGCTGATTTGAAAATTGATGATAGGCTCCAACTACTGCCGCCATTCTATCCTTACCTAACGTTTCAGGGCTTTGATAGGCTAAATTAATAGGTAATGTAGTTTTATGGGTCAGATTCAAGACAGGAAACGGGAGTTGATCTAACTTCAGTTTATCTTCTGCCTTTGTGTTTACGGAAGAGATAATAGCAGAAGACACTCCGAAACTTTGAATTAGCTCATTATTATTTTCTAACTCCTCATTTTTTAGTAATCCAAAGTGCAGCATTTTTGACGCCTCAAATATTCCATATTTGGTTCGTGTATTCCCAATATCAATGGCCAAACGACGCTTCACTCCTCAAAACTAATAAATGTTTTCTCATAAAATTTTAAGGTATGCGAAGAAATTGAAACAAATTTCACATTGTGACCATTTTTATTTTTACATTTGCCGCCCGATAAAAATTGTGTTGACAATTTTAACTGTATCGGAAAGGGTGCCATAGCTCAGTTGGTAGAGCAAAGGACTGAAAATCCTTGTGTCGCTGGTTCGATTCCAGCTGGCACCACCTCAAAAGCCTCAACGAAAGTTGAGGCTTTTTTGTTTTAAATCCAAATCACACAGTGATCTTTCAAGCTTCATGCAAACATCTTGTATGAGGCTTGTTATTTTAATCACTACTCACTTTTTGTAAAAAGTGAGTAAAACTCCAACTTATGAAAAACCATTCTTCTTTTTAATATACAATTAACTTTCAGTCAACACTTTGCACTCACCTTAATTTTTAAATTAGCAGACAAAAAATTAGGAAAAGCAGAATTCTACATGCATTTGACATTGAAGAAACAATACATCTAAAAATTTTAAGCACAAGATTAAAAGACATAGACATGAGAGACCAAAACCTCTTAGACATTCAAATCATTATCAATAAAATGATTAAACGCTTATGTTTTTTAGGTTTAGAGCTTGTTTCAACTAATATTGGAGGTGGTAGAACACTCTATTTTAGATAAAAAAGAGTGCCAAAAAACTCAAAAATCTAGTTTGTACTGTCTCTAGTAGGTCCACTTCGTTCTTCGTAGATCCTTCGAAAAAAAACAGGACAAACAAATTACTTATCAGATTCTGATAGCAATCCTTCTCCAAATATTCTAATTTATTAATTCGACATTTCTGAAATTCCTTACTCCCAAATTATTCTTTTATATCATCGATTAGGTTTTTACTCTTTCTAGCAACATAGTTAATGAAGTCATTAGAAAAGCACTTTAACAGCTTACTAATGAAGTGTAATTAATAATAAAGTAAGAACCTCATTATGAAATCTTTTCATTTTATCAGCATTGATAAAAAATATTTGTCGGAGATCAATAATCATGTGTGTAAAGAGCCTATTATTAAACTTCATGAATGTCAGGAAGACTTTGCAGCTTACTTAGAATCTGCAAGTGAAAACTTCGTCTTTTTAGACATTGATTTCCATACTGAATCAGAAAATATTGAAACCATTGTTAAATTGAATCAAATTGCGAGTAAAGTCATTGTTGTTTCAAAGGACACAAGTTTTGCCTACCATGCGATCAAAACAGGAGCTTATGATTATGTCTTAAAATCTAATCTTATTAAAGATGCACCCCTTATTTGTGATCAATATTCTAAAAACCTAAGCTTAATTAAGTCTACCACCAATAAAGTAGCCATTAATTGCAATGATGCTGTACATTATTTAAACTTAAACGAGATTATTCGTTGCTAAGCAGAAAGTAATTATACCTGGATTATTATGAAAGGGAAAAACATTCTAATAGCTAAGACCCTAAAAAAAATAGAAGATTTACTCCCCTCAACCAGCTTTTACAGAATCCACCGATCTCACATTGTTAACTTGAAACATGTTAAGATGGTTCGACATGAAAAGGGAGGAATAATTGTTACTTCAGACAATTACAACATGCCCATTTCGAGAAATCGAAAGAGCATGTTTTGGGATAAAATCCAATCCGATTTCACGTAGCAATTGTTTACCTCATTGAATCTTCACAAAAGCTCTCAATAAAAAAATTATTCTACTCGCTGTTAGTATGTTATAAATAAAAAGAAAAACCAATTTCAATAAAAGTTTTCTGGTTAGGTTTTTTACCTCTTCTGCAACTGTATAGATAGAAGAGAATTACTCTCTTCTCACGACAGCCGAAAAGTGATAGAGTAGGCATTTTTAAATTAAAACTTAATTAAAATGAAAAGACTTAATCAATTCAAGAAAATTAAAGAAAGTAAAAGGACCCTTATTCTAGGAGTAGGACTATTTTTAAGCATAAGCTCTTTTGCTCAATTTTCTGATATACAAATAAATATCCCTACGACTACGACTGTCCAATCAGGATTACAAATCACTTCTCCATTTACATTTCCTCTTGGAACTCCTATAAATAGTTTATTTGAAGTTCGAAAGTCTGGCTTTTCAGCAGGCAGTTATTCAAGCGTTTTTAAAATAAGAACAAACGGGAATATTGGACTTGGCATAGACAATCCAAATAGCAAATTACATGTTCACAATGGTAGAATTCACATAACAGGAAACAATTCTTACGGAGGACCAATGCTCCTCTTTGGAGGTAGCCCTACCAATGCCCCATCTGGTCAAAGGGGAATTGAGTATATCTCTACTGGTGAAGCAGGCCTTAATTTCTGGAAACCAAACGGGAGTACCAATTTTGGGAATTATAAAATGTTCCTAGCTGATAATGGTAAAGTAAGTATTGGTCTAGATCCCAATCACCCAAACACCTTTAAAGGAGACTATAATCTCTATGTAGGTTTAGGAATCATGACAGAGAAGCTCAAGGTTGCAGTGCATACCACAAATGATTGGGCAGATTATGTATTCAAGAAGGATTATCAATTATTATCTCTTTCAGAATTGAAGGATTTTATTTCAGAAAAAGGACATCTCCCTAATGTACCAAGTGCAGAAGAAGTGGTTGAAGATGGAATAGATGTGGCAAAGATGGATGCAAAGTTGTTGGAAAAGATTGAGGAATTGACGCTTTACATATTGAAGCAAAATGAGAAGCTGGAAGTATTGTCGGAGCGTTTAAATAATTTAGAAATTAAAAAATAGAGAAATGAGATTAATTATATTTATTCTATGCTCCCTTGTTTTTACCATCCAAGGAATGGGGCAAAATGTGGAATTGGTAAAAAATGGAGGTTTTGAGAATTTTGACATTTGTCCCAATCCGCCGGGAAATGGCTCATTTGGGAATGTAGTTGGTTCTCCCAATACCCTTCCCTGGATATTTAACCCTACCACTACCACATCAGATTGGTATCACCGCTGTATGGGAGGGGATGCAGAAATTACTGTTAATGATTTTCCCCCTCATTCAGGAAATGGCTTTGCTGGGATTATGGTAACAAATGGCCCAAAATATACCATGCAATGGAGGGAGTTTGTGAGCGGACACTTAAAATGCCCTTTGATTGCTGGACAAACATACATCATTAGTTTTTGGGTAAAACTCTGGGAAGAAAGCAAATGGGCGACAGATAAAATTGGCATGGTAGTTCATGGAACTCCACTTCCTTCCTCTAATACCTTTATCCCACATGTGACTATTCCAACTTCTATGCAACAAACTTCATTTGTTAACCCCTGGGGAAACTACATCACAAATGAAGATACTTGGGTTCAGTTTAGTAAGACAATAATTGCACAAGGAGGAGAACGATGGTTTACAATTGGCAATTTTGGTGCTATTCCAGGAAACTACCAGGTGGAATGCAATACTGGTTGTTTTAATCCCAAGATGTCTTATTATTTTATTGACGATGTTTCTGTTAATGGTCCATCCTATGATTGTCAAGAAACAGTACTGATTGAAAACACACAGTATACTACCAATTCCAGTACAGTTGAAACAGCAGGTAGCTTTATTGAAGCTGGATATAATGTTGGTCCTCCACAGCCAAATGGAAATGTTATTGCAGCACCTAACTCAAAAGTTGATTATGTCGCTGGGTATTCTATTGTTTTAGACCCTGGTTTTTCCGCTACTACAGGTTCAAGAAACTATTTTCAGGCCTGTATTGTTCCAAACATTTGTAACCCGCCACCTGCAGCAACAGCAGATGCTGGTCCAGACATTTACTTGGACTGTGCTGGGGGAGCGGTGACCATAGGAAACGACTGTAGTGAATCCAGCTATGAATGGGTGGCTGACCCTCCTTCAGCACTGGCATATCTGGATAATCCATTTTCATGTCAACCTACTGTGTCTCTTCCAAATGCATTGTGGACTCAAGGGATAGATAGCATAACCTACTCATTAATCGTAAATCAGGAATGGTGCGATGTCAATTATGACGAAATGGTACTCTACCTTAACCCAGCAATTCCCCCTCTGGCAGATGCGGGTCTTGACCAATTTTTGAATGGCCCTCCGACCTGTCTTCCTTATGCACAACTAGGACAGGATTCAGAAGTAGGAGTCAGTTACAGCTGGTCTCCCTCGATATTTTTGGATGATCCGACTATTTCAAATCCTACTTGCACCTATGACCCTTGGTTAACATATCAGAATTGGCCTTTTCCAATTACCTATACTATGACCGCTACGTGGGACAACGGCTGTGGTTCAGCAACTGATCAGGTCGTGGTGGATGCCTATCCTGATTATTTTAGATTCGACCTTAGTACAGGTTATTCGAATAGCTCCCTTTTGCCTCTTAATCAGTCCAATAAAATTGATGATAACTGGACTTATGTATCAGATGAAGACGGGAATACTCCCAATAACCCTGATTTGAAAATTGTGGATGAAATAATTCATGATCTTGCAAATGATGTTTGGACCGGATTAGATTCTGATAAATCTCACTGGATAAACCCTACTGGGAATTTGGGCAAAATTTTTATTGACCGTGGTAATTATCCATATACCTTTAAGAGGGACTTTGAGATCACAAACCTTTCTGAAATTCAAAATGTGTCTTTGGATGTACGAGGAGTTGCGGTTGATAATGTTTGTATTGTTAAGATTAATGGAGTGGAGATTTATCCAGGTACTCAGAATCTTTGGCCTGTTCCGTCTCCTCCAATAAATAATCCAGATAACTTTAAATATCTTCATGGTCCATATTCAAAGGCAGTGAATCCCTCTATTTTGGTTCAAGGCACGAATTCAATTACGGTACACATTGCAAATTCACTTAGCCCAACTCCGTCGAATTATAATTCAAGAATTGGGCTAAAAATGGAAGCACGTTTGAGTTATAAATCCTGTGTCGGTCCTTTGGTTTTTGCTCCCTTTGGGAAAAATGCAGGAAATAATAGAAGAGCAAGGATTAAGAAAGAAGAACTTGGGCTTCTTGCAAAAGTATATCCCAATCCAACCTTCGATAAATTAAACATTGCTCTGGAGGGCAAAGCATTGGATGAGCAAGCTACAGTTGAGGTTTATAGTTTAACAGGTCAGTTAATACATTCCGTTCAAACCACCGAAATGCAATTCAGCATTGATATGAGTAACTATCATTCAGGAATTTTCTTGCTGCGTGTTCAATGCCCTTCAGGCGTTTACACACAACGAATCGTAAAAGAGTAAACAATTTTATTCGATAGAAGGAAAACCTCCGCAATTGGAGGTTTTCCTTTCTGTTTTAGATAATAAAAAAAATCATGAAAATAAATTTAACAATCATAGCAGTAAATACAGCAACGCTTTACCTTTCTTCTTGTAGCAAGGAGAACGAAAGTTTAGCGCCACAAAACATAATATCAACAACTAGTGATCAGGGGGTAAATGAGAATTTACAGCGGAAATCAAGCCAAAGGCAGTTCAGTGCTCCGTTTATAGGAGTTCCACTACCCTGCGGATATGGGTTCAAATTAGGGTTAAATCCTCCTAATCAAGGATCGCAAATTCAATTCCCTTATGAAGTATGGTTGAATGGTCAATTTCAATTCTCTGGAACAATTATGGAGGGTCAAAATACTGATTGGATTTCAAACCCTTTAACTCCTTGCACTGATTATGTATTTAAGTTCTGGGGCTATGGTATTCCATTTGGCGTACCAACAAATGAAGTCACAGTAACCAGCGATGGTTGCGGGGGTATTTTTATTTGCTAGAGGTTTTTCTCTAGCCGTCATCAAATGTAACTCTGAGCGGTGTCGAAGGGCACGAAGCCAGCTCAAAATTGAAACAAGGTGTTATTTCGTTGCTTATAATAGTTCAACCTATTATTCCTTAAAACGCCATGTGTTAAAAATAGCACATGGCGTTTTTTGTTGCTGATTGTTGCATCACCTTATTTTCACAAAGACCTCTAGTTCTAGTATCAATTCAAATAGTATTCCCTTTAAATTAAAAATTCCTTCCTAAGTTTTAATTCTAGTTATTTAAGATCGTTTTTTTTTACGTCTACTCCTCCATCTAAAACCCAAGATCAACAAAGCAGCTCCAGCACTAATTCCTAACCAATAGAGAATATTTGAAGATTGCTTTTGTAAGCTTACTGCTGTTCCAAAATGTCTAAATCCTGCCCAATAATATGGGTGTGCAAAATGATTGTCTGTATTCTGGTCTTTAAGGTAAGTCAATTTAGCTGTTCTTAGCGCAGCTTTTGTATCCGTGCCATCCAGCAAAGAATTATAAAACCAGTTAAAAATTATTGCCGTTTGATTCGCATTAATTTTCCAACTGCTTTCGATAACTCCCGAAGCTCCAGAGTAAAAAAATGCTCTTGTAAAATTATCAATGCCCTCGCCACTCCTTAATTCCCCTTCTCCTGTTTCACAGGCATTTAACACAATAAAAGGAGACCCACTTATGGTGGTAGAGTACAATTGTTCTATGGTTAATTTAGAAGAATCTGAACCTGGCATAAATAAGTAGCTCTTCATCGGATGTTTTCTAGAAAAAGTACCGTGGCTAGAAATATGAATAAATCCATGCTGCTCAGAAATACTAGTTAGTGTATTGGGGGTTTCTTTTTGAAAATACTCGCCTCGAAATTTACTCGTTATACTGTTCATCAGATCTTCATGTGAAGACAAGTCTCCTTCTTTTTGATTAACTGGAAGTAACCCGCAAAAAGATTGCTTAAGCTCTGTTTGTAAGTCAGATAAAAAGGCAGAAGAAAAAACATAGGAAAAATTCCATTTTCCTATGGCATACGGTAGTTTCTTATAACTATTTATTCCCAATAAATTTGTTACTAATGATTCAAATGGCAAATAAGCAATTAAGTCTGATGGAATAATAACAATATTTTGTTGTTCAATTGCCAATGGCTCCAAAAGCAATGAATATAGATCATTCCCAGTAATTGTATAGTCATGTATGGAAATAGTAGGGGTTTTTAAGTGAAATAGATGCCTCTTGATTAAATCATTAAGAGAATCTTTCGATACCGAAATCTGTTTTTGAATTAGATGACCATCGTTTATCATCAATACATAAGGGTATTCTTGTCCTTCCCCAAATTCCAAAAATACAGTACTAGATTGTTTAGAAAGCTGAATCAATTGATCTAAATCGGCCTGAAAAAAATCTTTTTGCTCAGACATTCCATTTTCTCGAGTTTTTAATTCGCTTTTCGCCTTTTCAATCTGCATGCTAAGCTTGATTCTCTCTAAGGAATCCGTAGCTTCTATTCTCATTAATTCTAGCTTGTAAAGCGTCTCTAATGCTCCATTTGCTTTTAACTGGGCTCTTTGTTTTTCGTCTAACTCATCCAACAATACCTGACTTTTCCCTTTTTCCATAAAATAGAAAAAGAGCTCTTGCCCCTTTCTTACCTCACCCTTTTTAATCAGTTCATTCGCAGCATCTATTCCTAACTCTACATTCTCTTTCAAATACCTAGCTAACAAATACTTAGAATTTCGATATAAAAACCCTTTTCTCAATAGATCTGATATTGTTTGAGCTTTTTGGGTGTACAGTAAGCAACTGTCTAATAAATCTGTTTGATTTTTTCTTTGATACTGCTCATAAAAGACCGAAGCCATTATATGTGTACTTACCATTTCAAATGGATCTCTCTGCTCCTTGTTTTGGGCTGAGAAATATCGATGAGCTTTTCTGCATTCTACTTCCGCAGTATGCGCACTATCTTCTAGTAAAAGTAAAACTAAATCACAACGAAACTTTTCAACTGTTCTTTTTTCAAGAGGTTTTTGATCTAAGAGTTCTATGGCTTTTCTAAGTGATTTGATACTCTTTAGGTAATGGCCTTCAGCTTGCAGGAGATGGGACTTAATTTGAAAAAAATCCGGTGCTAATGGTTCTTCTTTTATATCAATGCTTTTCATATAAGCATCGACTTCTTTCCAAACTTCCTTTGCTTTATCTAGTTCCTTTAAATTAAGGTATAATTCGGTAAGGTTCATTTTCCCAATTATTCGAAACTGCAACAGTACTTCTTTGTCAGAAACAAGTGCTTTAAAGTAGGTTTCTGCCGCATTCAAATTCCCAATATGTAATTCATTTATTCCTAAACCGTTTAAGACTCCACTCTTTAGTTGTAGACTATCTTCAATATAAAGTGCCATTTTAAGTGCTACATTAGCTCGAAAAAAATCTCCTAATTGCTGATAGGCCTTCCCCTTTGCTCTGTAACTAAAAAGAATGTCGTTTGTTAGGGTATTTTGAGTTTCCAAAATTAGGATTGCACTATCTGCAAAATTGATAGCAGCTATCTTATTCCCCAAGAATCCTTCAATATAAGCGGTAAAATTGTATTGTTTCCCAATCAATAGAGGGTCATTTACTTTTTCTCTCCTTAAGTAAGATAAGCCTTCATAAACCCAATATTGAACTGAATCTATTTGTCCATCATTAAGATGAAAGAAAACTTTATCTCGACAATTGTTAGAATGTTTCTTTGCAGACTCAAGTTTACTAATTGAGCTAGAATCAGAAAACCCATATAAGACAAAAAGTAACAGAAAAAGAAGCCCTAAAAAAGGGCTTCTTTTTCTGTTACTATAAATTGACTTTATTGTTTTACGATAGTTGATGATGTAAAAGTAAGACCAGACACCTCTATTTGAAAAACATATGATCCATAACGTTTCATGGAAAGATCTAACGTTATCAGGTGTGTCCCAGTTGAGAAATTAAGCGGTAAGCCTATTATTTCCTCCCTAGTTCCGGTTATCACATTAACCAAATAAGTATGAACATCGGTTGGATTTGTGATTGCAGTACTTACTAAATACTTAACCGTTGTGGAGTTTGTCGCAGGATTTGGAAAAACATTTGTTATTCTGAGATCAGGGTTAATCACTTCGCAATGCACTTCGGTACTTGCAACATTTGTTAGTATAGGGGCATGGTTATCAAACACAATTTCAGCATTTGTGCCAAAAGTGCCAATTAAATCACTTGTGGTGCAAGACACAGAAGAACCATATGTGTTTTCAAAAACAGACTGATTAATTTCAAACTCAAAGTCTACCCAATGTCGGCAAGTACCGAGGCTCACCAAATTGGGTGAATTGGTGCCTTCTAGAACTAAGCCTCCATAGTCAATCGTAATTGTTCTATTCGAAAGGTCTGTCGTTACCGTATAATCTGTCCCAAGCCCTAGTGAGTATTTATCACCAAGGTATGTAAAACTGGAAATATCTAATAATGGACTTACGGTATCTGTTATTGTAACCGAGCCGGTTGGTCCGGTTCCCATGTTTTCACAATTAATTCGATAGCTTATTGTTTCCGGGAACGAAATATCATCGCGGTTAATGTATTGAATAGAACTGATTTTGTTATTGGGGTCCCAAGAACCAACGGCACTTATGCTCACCTCATCAACAAAAACATCCATCCCAATTTGAAATGTTGCTTTTACAAAAAGCTCAGGGGTATTCTTAAATGAAATCTCCCCTTCAGACTCATATACCATTTCACCCATAGCCTCTGTCTTCGTATACAATTGAATGAAGATCGTTCTTTCCTCGCCGGGGCCAATAGGGTTGATACTTTGAAAAGTCAATTGCCTTGTGTAGTTGCCGTCATTAATTGGAGTATTACTTTCAAGGATCTCTTCATTCGGAGCCACTGCTCCCTTATATTCAAAATAATTCTCGTTAAAATAAAATTCAACCTGCGAAGCAGTTGAATTGGCCGATGTATTCTTATAAGTGAGAATATAGGTAGATTCATACGATGCACGTGGAAGCCTGTTATAAGACAGATCAATCTTAGTATTAGCCGGAGTCATATAGGTTGAAGCAATCGGAATTGGATTCCCACCTGGATCAACAGTAACCATCGCACCAGATCCTGTATAAGCTGCTGGCGGAGGGCCTAATGGAATATAAACCGGAGTTGCATACAATACCACCTGATACTGCTCTACATCATTACCAGATTCATATATATGAATAGGATATTGTTCCATACTGTATTGTCCGTCACCAAATGACCAGAGGTAGGTAAATTCTATTGAGTTGCTTGTGGGGCTCAAGTTGTTCAGAAAATTGTCTGCATTGAACGAATAAGTATTTGAACCTTCATCAGAAATTTGAAATTCATTCTGTTGAACTTCTATCGAATAAAAATCTGAAAATTGACTAAATGTATTCCCTATAAAAGTGATAGACAATACAATATATAAAATTATTTTTTCCATAGTTTATTTTTTTAATTAGACGTGTTTGATGATGATATCGTCTTCAATAATAGAGAATATTATGCAGAACCATAAGTTCATTTATTGAATGGTAGTGTTCGTTTATTAAACGTTCAAAATTCTTAAGAAAAAAGTTGCTGTTTAACTACAGAACTATGAAAGTTCACACAGAAAGAACATTCTACTGTGTTGAATTTTTAGAATATTAGTCTGTTATATTTCTAAAAATTCGCCTTGTATATTGCCACTTCTGAAAATCTGAATTTCTAACTAGTAACCGAGCTCAGGTTATTAGTTCTCACTTGTTTATTTTTATTCATTCTATGGGTTTCAATATCTCTTAAATTGATTTAATTTTCAGATATGGATATTGAATTAAATGATGCGCAAAAAATAAAGATTCTCTGTTCCGATGACCTGTATTCTGTGATGCAAAACATATTGTTGAGAGAAGGGAAGATCGATCAAGACAGAGAGCATTTTTGGACCATTTGTTTGGACAATGCGAATCGTATTCTAAACATTGAACTGATTAGCTTAGGTAATATTAATAGCACTACTGTTATTCCAATGGAAGTATTTAGCTTTCCTCTGCAAAAACGAACGGTAAAACTGATGATTGTGCACAACCACCCTAGTGGTGAATTAGAACCGAGCGAAGCAGATAAAGACTTAACCGACCGTTTAATTCAAGTGGGTAAAATTGTAAAAGTTCCTGTATTGGACCATTTGGTAATTAGCACCAAAAACTATTACAGTTTTCTAGACGATGGGGTAATGGATGAATTGGAAAAGAGCCTAAAATATGTTCCCGTATACCGGCAAAAGGAAATGGCAGTGGAACATGCTCTTGATAAAAAATCCATCGAGATGGCTAAAGCGATGAAAAAAGAAGGTTTACCAATTAAAACTATTGTAAAAATTTCTGGTCTTTCTAAAAGCGAGGTGGAGGAATTGAAGCTAGATTGAGGCGATGTAGAACGCGATAAAATTGCCCACTAGCGCGTCCTACTCGCGCGCTTTTGTACCTTGATTCCGCATGTCTAAATCTAGAAACTAATATTCCATGCATTCCTAATTGTAGATTAGGAATGGGTTCTGAATTAGAAGTGTTTTCGGTATTTTAGAAATAACTATACATACTTATCCCTTCCC
>JAESST010000288.1 GCA_016763995.1 Flavobacteriales bacterium
CGATTTGACGAGCAACACTATCAGCTACTAATTTAGCATCTAGTTCAGGTCTCTTAATTTCGAAGATATTAATTTGAATATCTTTCTTCGTTAATTTCTTTAACTCCTCTTTCAACATATCAACGTCCTTACCGCCTTTTCCAATGATAATTCCAGGTCTAGAAGAATTAATGGTAACTGTAATTAGTTTTAATGTTCTTTCAATAACAATTTTCGAGATACTTGCTTTTTGCAATCTCGCCATAATGTATTGACGAATCTTATCATCTTCAGCGATTTTATCGCCGTAGTTTCTTCCACCGTACCAGTTAGAGTCCCATCCTTTGATGATTCCTAAACGATTTGCTATTGGATTTGTCTTTTGTCCCATTATCGAGTATCTCTTATTTTGTTAAATTCTCTTCTTTCAATCTATCTACTGCTAAAGTCACGTGATTAGAACGCTTACGGATTCTGTGACCTCTTCCTTGTGGAGCAGGACGCAATCTTTTTAACATTCTAGCGCTATCAACTTTTACCTCAGAAACCACTAAGTGATTATCTTCAGGTCTTTCGCCTTCATTTTTAGTCTCCCAGTTTGCAATCGCCGAACGAAGTAATTTCTCCATTCTATTTGATGCCTCTTTTGGACTAAACTGAAGCATTGACAAGGCTCTAGAAACCTCTTCGCCTCTAATCATGTCAGCAACCAATCTCATCTTACGAGGAGAAGTTGGACAATTTTTAAGAGAAGCAAAGCTTACGCTCTTTTTTGCTTCTTTTGCAGCATCCGCTGCATTCTTTTTACGTGCTCCCATCTTAAATTCTTATTTATCGTTTCCCTTTATCTTTCTTTCCACCATGACCTCTATAGGTTCTAGTTGGTGCAAATTCTCCTAATTTATGACCTACCATGTTCTCAGTAACATAAACAGGAATAAACTTATTTCCATTATGGACTGCAATTGTCAATCCCACAAAATCAGGAGAGATCATTGAAGCTCTTGACCAAGTTTTAATTACAGACTTCTTTCCAGAACTTTGTAATTCCTCTACTCTCGCAGCTAACTTGTAATGAATAAAAGGGGGTTTTTTAAGCGAACGACTCATATTCTATAATTATTTCTTTCTTCTTTCGATGATGTACTTACTAGATAATTTCTTTGGTGCACGAGTTTTGTACCCTTTAGCTGGTATCCCATTTCTCGATCTTGGATGTCCTCCTGAAGAACGTCCTTCACCACCACCCATTGGGTGATCAACTGGGTTCATAACAACTCCTCTAACTCTAGGTCTTCTACCCAACCATCTTGATTTACCTGCTTTACCAGATCTTTCCAACATGTGATCAGAGTTAGAAACAATACCCATTGTTGCTAAACATGTACCTAAGATCAATCTTACTTCACCAGATGGCATTTTTATACCAACATATTTCCCTTCACGAGAAACCAACTGAGCATAAGAACCAGCACTTCTTGCCATCTTAGCTCCTTGCATTGGTCTTAATTCAATATTATGAATTATAGAACCCATAGGGACGTCAGATAAGTATAAAGTATTTCCTACTTCTGGATCTGCATCCTTTCCTGAATTAATTTCTTGACCAACGGTTAATCCCTTTGGTGCAACAATATATCGCTTCTCACCATCTACATAGTTTATCAAAGCAATACGAGCAGTTCTATAAGGATCATACTCAATTGTAGCAACCTTTCCAGGAACACCAAATTTATCTCTCTTGAAATCAATTGTACGGTAACGTCTCTTATGCCCACCACCAATGTTGCGCATAGTCATTTTACCTGTATTGTTTCTTCCGCCTTTCCTTCCCTTACCTTTCAATAATGATTTTTCGGGAGTTGCCGAGGTTATTTCCTCAAAGGACGATGCCACTTTGTGACGTTGTCCTGGCGTTGTTGGTTTTAATTTCTTTACTGCCATTACTTATTTTCTAAATATTGCTGTAAAAGTCTATCGAATCGCCTTCAATTAAAGTAACGATTGCTTTCTTAAACTTATTGGTTCTTCCTTCAACCCAACCAGTCTTCGTGTATCTTGTTTTGTGTTTTCCTTTATAGTTCATAGTATTTACTCTATTCACAGAAACACCATACATCTTCTCGATTGCGTCCTTTATTTGTAATTTGTTGGTATTGTGATCCACTACAAAACCATATCTGTTCAACTTCTCAGTTAAGGAAGTCATTTTTTCTGTAATAACAGGTTTCTTTAATGTACTCATGACCAATCTATTAACTTAAAATACTTTCAATTTTCTCTAAAGCAGCTTCTGAGACAACAACTTTGTTGGCGTTAACCAAATCATAAGTGTTTACATCTGAAGCTATTACTACTTTAGCGCCCTGCAAATTTCGGGACGACAAATATATGTTTTTATTTGATTCAGAAACAACCATCAATGTTTTTTTATCGTTACATTTTAAGTTGCTCAAAATCTTTGAGAATTCGCTTGTTTTAGGAGAGTCCATATTGAAATCTTCCATCACTAACAAATCACCTGATTTCGCTTTATAAGACAAAGCAGAACATCTCGCTAAACTTTTCAGTTTCTTATTTAACTTGAAAGAATAGTTTCTTGGTCTTGGGCCGAAAATTGTACCACCTCCTCTAAATATAGGAGACTTGATACTACCTGCTCTTGCGGTTCCTGTACCTTTTTGCTTCTTAATCTTTCTAGTACTTCCTTTGATTTCCGCTCTTTCTTTAGACTTACTAGTACCTTGTCTTTGATTCGCAAGATATTGCTTAACGTCCAAATAGATCGCATGATCATTCGGTTCGATGCCATAAATAGCATCAGACAATTTCACCTTCTTACCGGCTTTACCGTCTTTATTTAAAATACTTAATTCCATTTCTTAATCCTCCGTACTTTAGTTGTTGATGAGAACCATCGAACCGTTTGCACCTGGCACTGAGCCTTTAATTACAATAAGATTCTTGTCGTTGTACACTTTAACTACTTTCAAGTTTTGAACAGTAACCTTAGCATTTCCCATTTGACCAGCCATACGAGTACCTTTAAATACTCTTGATGGGTCAGAACCTGCTCCAATTGATCCTGGAGCTCTTAATCTGTTATGTTGACCATGTGTCGCATCACCAACTCCTTGAAAGTTGTGTCTTTTTACTACACCTTGAAAACCTTTACCTTTTGAAGTAGCAGTTACGTCTACCCATTGACCTTCTTTAAAAACATCAACAGTAACTTCATCACCTACTTTTCTATCATCCAAACCTTGAACTTCAACTAACCTTCTTTTTGGAGAAGTATTTGCTTTTTTGAAGTGTCCCATCATAGCAGCAGAAGTGTTTTTCTCCTTCTTGTCACCAAATGCGATCTGAACAGAATTGTAGCCATCTGTTTCTTCGGTTTTTACTTGCGTTACAACACAAGGACCGGCCTCTATAATCGTACATGGTATATTTTTACCCTCGGTACTGAAGACACTAGTCATTCCTATTTTTTTTCCTAATAAACCTGGCATTTTATTGCTTTATTATTGTTTATACTTTAATTTCTACGTCAACTCCACTTGGCAATTC
>JAESST010000289.1 GCA_016763995.1 Flavobacteriales bacterium
CATGTAGCAAAAACTACACAATAGATCCATGGCCTACACCTGGGGAAGAAATTAGAGGATCAAAGGTGCTGTGCATTAATACGACAGAAAACTACCAAATAGATGCACGCCCAAATGCGGATACCTATTGTTGGACAATAGTTCCAGCTTCAGCAGGTAGCATTAGCGGTAGTGGCACTTCTGTTACTGTGACTTGGACTACAGCAGGGACACATCAATTAAAAATTCAACCGTACAATACGTTTTGTAATGCAGGGCCAATTTTTACACAAAATATTATTGTTCATCCTTATTCTACAACTGCTAGTACAAGTTTGTCAATACAAAATCATTCGGACTTGATCAATAGTCCCAATAATCGAAAGTTGTACATCAATCATTGTTTAGATCAAGCCCCATGTGTAGACAAACAAATTGATAAGGCAAGCATCAATTTGTTATTCAATTTAGGAGAAGACTACGAATATGGGACGAATGCTTTTAATACGAGCATTGATGCTATTGTCAGAGGGTATGATGCCATTTTAGGCGGATCTGTAGTAGCAAATTACACCACTACTTTAAGCTTAACAGAAGGCTCTCCGGAGGCCCTTTTTCATAAAGATGTTACCGCTATTTATAACCAGGTGTATCGTTGGGAGTTAACCTATAGTTATACTTCTGATCCGGTCGTGATGAGTGATGTAAACTTAGAATTTTTTAGAGAAGAAGGTTTTGCAATTGATGTAAGAAGCGCATCTCCTTTGGTAAGCTTAAATTCAGTAAGCACCAGTGGGAATCAGCATGTATTTAGCTGGACACAAAACTGTATTGACTTTGAAAATTATGAATTTCAATTGCTTCGTTTGTTTAACAACGACGCGACAAAAACAACCACGACGAACATCATGGTGGGTGAAGTTAATTGGTCGGAGGCTTTGTCGATTGAAACTTTTTCTTCGGATAAAACACTGACGCTAACCCTGGCAGAAGGCACAGGCTATTACGCATGGAGAGTGAGACCAATAGGCGATGCTTTTGAGAATGGAATTGGGAACAATAACAATTGGGGAGCATGGTCTTCACATACAAGTGTGAATCAAGGAAACTCAAATGTATCTGTGGCAAGTGCTATTGGTAATTATGTGTTTTACAATACTCAATTTGATGATAACAAAAACTGGAATTATTCTCGGACCTTTGCAGAAGGAGACATTGAAGAAAACAAACAAGTTCGAATAGCGGAGGGGATGAGCTTTGCAAATGGTTTAAATCAAGTAGAGCAAGCACAAGGTAGATCGGCTGAAGAATCGACAGTTTTAGCAAATCAGACGGTATACGATTATTCTGGTAGAGCAGCTTTAACAAGTATGATGACTGCAGTTCCAACTAGTAGTCAAAGTACTCTAGGGTTTATCTCTGAAATGATGCAAACTGGAGGTGTAAAATATACTGCGGCTAACTTTGATCAGAATGGGAATTACAAGAACCCGGCGAAGGTCGATAGTACAGCTTCTAACCCTTTTTCCTATTTCTCCAATACCAACGCTGATTTAACTATTCCTTCAGCTGAAGGATATCCCTTTAATCGTTCACTTTTTTATCCTGATGCGGGAAGCCGTGTTATGGAGCAGAGTGGGATAGGAAAGACTCATGGAATAAAAACGAATCCTATTGGGGCGAATAGTCGAACAGTTAAGACTTATTATTCTGGCGTCTCTGATGATGAATTGATTCGAGTATTTGGAGATGAAGCTCCGGATAATGACGCAGTTATTCAAGTGATTACATTGGATGGGGATAAAGTATCCTCAGGAGCATATGTAAGTAAAAGCGGTAAGACTATCGCTAGTTTTTTAATCAAGACCGGCGACATTGATTATAGCAATGAATCAAAGAATCCCTTGTTGGGCTTATCCTCTCAAGACAGTGCTGGCTTTACGGTGAATGATACGATTACAAATGCATCTCCTTTCACTCCTTTTGGAAATATCTTGACCAAGACGAGAGCTTTTGTGAACATTCCTACAACAAATGTTACGATGAACTATCAGTTGGACCCAGGCATGGCGGAAGATATTTGTTTGAACTTTTGCACAAGTTGTGACTATTGGGTACAGTTTTTAGTACACCGAACAGACTCGCCACATGTTGCTTTGTTGGATACAACGATATTGATTCCACCAACAATTTGTGATTCGATAGAACAGTTTGCATTTTCCTACAATTTTAACGCAGGAGTTGGGACCTATTCATTTACTCGTAAAATTTTAACCAATACGATTGATTCTTTGAATCCTGTTACAGGAGGAGGTTATGTTTCTTATTTGGAAAAACATTTAGATTCACTCTGTGCTTTGTACGATAGTACGATCGCATTTGACATGGCTCCGATTTATGCCTTTTTAGACACAACAGGAGGAACTCCGCTAGACCTAATGGGACTATATGATTACTTGGGCATAGACACTACGGTGAATAATCCCGACGAAGTTTATGAAGACTCTGTAGTTTACATTACGGTGGGTTGTGATAGTATTTCAATTCCGATCACTTTCTGTCCGGCGAATGAATGCAATCCTGATAGTATTGATTTTGTAGCATACTTTATAGATCGATGGTCTGATAGCACTCATTATTATACAAACGGGACAGGAAGTCAAGCCTTTTTGGATAATGAATATACGACGCTTCAATTCAATGGAATGATTAAAAGCATGCTGGTAGATGCTGGTTATAGTTGTGATAGCTTATGGGATTGTTGGACGAGTTTAGTGGAATCCTATCCTGTGATGGTAGAAATGTCTGCATTAGACCCTAACTATGACTTTAGTATGGTAGACCAGTTTTTAGACTGTACAGGCAGAAAGTGGAAGTTGCCTAATCCAGGAACGTCAACCGATTATAGTGCCAATTATGCAACAGGAGGTTATATTTCTCATGCTTTTGCTTATATGGACAATAGCTATGCGACCAATTGTGAGTGCTTGTGCCTAGCAGTGGGAGTAATGCCAACAAATCCATGCGTAAGCACAAGCTGTAATCCAAGTACTTTAGAAGAATGGAGTATGGTCTATTCTTGCGCCACAAGCATTAATTTTGGTTTATCGGTAGATCCATATGTTTTTGCAGCAGAAACTGAAGACTCTTGTAAAGCATCTTGTGAAAGTAAACGTCTAGGTTTTACAAATGCAGCCATTCGAATGTTTCATAACAACCAAATGTATGTAGAAGGAGATTTGTACTATTTAGTTTACGACACGACATGGGGACAAGTTTATGTAGAAAACACCGATAGTTTACGAACCGCAGCACACATTGCAAGTAATACCGATGTTACCCAAGCGGAACTAGACTGTATGATGGACAGTTTGGTCAATTGGTGTAAAGAAGGGTGCAACCTGACCATTTTTGGGAATGTAGATTCTGTTGGCACAATGGCTCAGGTATTGTCACTACAACAACGAATGACTTATGGCTATGAATTACAACTACCCGATCCAACTACGGGAAATTGTGATTCAGGCTATGTGAAGTTTTCACCAGACCTTAGTGGAGGATCTGGCGGTGGAACTGGGGGCTCTAACTTTAATAAAGTATGGGACCATACTTTTGGGGGCGAACGAGAAGACCGTTTGTATGACATTAAAGAAATTGGAGATCGGAATTATGTAGCAGTAGGATATTCCGTTTCTAGCTATTCAGGAAATAAGAACAGCACGAATTATGGAGGAACAGACGGATGGATCATCACCTTTGATGATTTTGGGAACGTTCTGTGGGAGATGAACATAGGAGGAGAGCGAGATGATCGCTTCCATAGCGTTGTACAATTAAAGAATGGAAATTTCTTAGTAGGAGGTTACTCTAATTCAGGAGTAAGTGGAAATAAGAAATCCGGCAACTTTGGAGGCTATGATTATTGGTTATTAGAGATTGACCCTAACACTAGCTCAATTGTATTAGATCAAAACTATGGAGGAAAGCGTGATGATATATTGTCAGTAGCGATTCGAACGAGCGGCAAAGGGAATTACCTGATGGGAGGTTATTCTGCCTCTAATCCTGGAGGCAATAAGACAGCTGTCAATTATGGCGGGAATGATTATTGGGTGATCGAGGTAGACCCAGGAGGAGCACCTATGTGGGATGCAAGTTATGGAGGAAAAAGCGATGATAAACTACGTAAGCTAATTGATTTAGGAAAAGATAGATATGCCTTGGCCGGATACTCCAACAGTGGACAAGGAGGGAATAAGACATCTAATAATTACGATTATGATTATTGGGTTCTTCAGATCAACGCCGGAGGTAGCATCAATTGGCAACGAGCGATTCAAGGAGAAGAGACGGATATGGCTTTGGACATTACCTTGGCAGCAGATGGGGATTATGTCATTGCAGGTCGTTCTAATTCTAGGAAAGGTTTAGAGAAGAGTCAATCGAGTTTGAAGTATGATTATTGGGTGGTTAAACTTCGAAACGATGGAAGTGCGGTAATTTGGGATCGTACCTTAGGAGGATCAGTTGACGATTTATTTGATTCTAAAGATCCGATTTGTTTTAGCATTGAGAAAACAAATGACGATGGCTTTATAGTAGCTGGGAGTTCCCCATCCCCTATTTCAGGAGAAAAGACAGAAGCCGCAATTAATGATCAGATGGATTACTGGATGGTGAAGATAGATGCCGGCGGAAACTATGTATGGGATAAAGTGATTGGTGGAGAAGAAGTAGATGCACAGACAGTTGTAAGAGTAGTTGATGAAGAATGCTTCCTAGCAGCAGGCTTTTCGAGTTCTCGACAAAATTCGGCAATAGGTCATCACGGTGATAACCATTTTGGGAACTATGATTTTTGGGTAGTAAAGTAT
The DNA here is from genome assembly GCA_016763995.1 of Flavobacteriales bacterium. Lineage (GTDB taxonomy): Bacteria > Bacteroidota > Bacteroidia > Flavobacteriales_E > Vicingaceae > NORP294. The sequence goes on from JAESST010000289.1 coordinate 4,854, forward strand.
TGCATGTCTGACGATCAAGGTGGCGGGAAAGATACCTGTACCTTCCCAGACTTCTGTTTTCGATTTGTTCCTTTTGAAGCACCTGCAGATAGTTTGGTTCATGTATTTGAGCCTTATACTTGTGAAGAAGTAATTGGAAATAGCTTACTGAATGAGATCAGTCAACAATTATGGGAATACAAAGAAGATCAATTGGATGCTTTTGAAGACAGTTATAGGACCAACTGTGCGGACAGAGATAACATCAACGATGTGTTCTGGTTGAGTTATGGATTGGCCTACCATCATTATACTCTTTATTATTTTGACAGAGCAGGAAGAAATATCAGGACAGTTCCGCCTCAAGGAGTGGACTTTTTACCAGCTCCTTACAATAGAAATACAGCCACGGATCATAGTTTAGAGACTTTTTATTATTATAATAGTGTAGGTCAGTTAGATAGTATGTATTCTCCTGATGGAGGAGAGGCGAAAATGTATTATGATGCAGTTGGAAATTTGCGATTCTCACAAAATGCTCAACAAAAGGTAGATACCGAATATAGCTATACTAAATACGACGAACATAACAGAATTTTAGAAAGTGGAGTAAGTAATGTTAATCCAAGTAATTTTTATGAGTCAACATTTATCAATGATCCTACTTTCCCACTAACAGGAACTCAAAGAACCTTTAGTGTTTATTCTGCTCCAGTTAGTGGTGGGGGAGGTTTTGTTGACGGCTCTCCTCAACGTTTTTTAACGAATCGAGTCAGTTATACCTATACTGAAAATGGAGGGACGCAGGCTTACAGTTATGATGCACATGGTAATGTTGAATGGATGTGGACCTGGACACCTCACCTTGGGAAAAATTTTATAAGATATGAATACGCATTAGTAAGTGGAAATACTAAGAGAATAGAATATAATCCCTCTTTAGTGGATGAGTTTTATCATAAATACGAATACGATTCTGATAACCGAATTACTAAAGCATTAACATCAAAAGATGGACTACTATGGGATAAGGATGCTCAATATAATTACTATTTACATGGTCCATTGAAACGAAAAGAGATCGGAGAGGACCATTTGCAAGGCGTGGACTATATTTATACTCTGCACGGCTGGATAAAAGCACAAAACTTCCCAACCCTGGACCCTACGAAAGATCCTGGAGGAGATAATATTGGATTGAATCGATTTGCTCCTGATGGATATGGACAATTATTGAGTTATTATGATCGAGATTGGGCAAGAGGAGGGTCGAATTATTTAAATTCAAATACGGATGTTTTTCAAGCGGGAACGAATCGAAACCTATATGGAGGAAACATTAGTGCATGGACTATGAACAGCATTAATTCAGGGGCAGGATTAGAGTATGACAATAAACCAACCGCTCACCAATATCGTTATGATGAATTACATCGAATTAAAACTAATAATATGTTTGCCTGGAATGGAACTACATGGAATGGGACAACAGATTATCAAAGTGCTTATTCCTATGATGGCAATGGAAATATTTTGACTTTATTACGAAATGGTTATGCAAATAGTGGTAATTTAGAGATGGATGAATTTGATTATCATTATCAAATCGGGACGAACCAATTAACCTCTTTGGATGATGGAGTCAATGCTAGTAATTATACAACTGACGTTGATAATCAGGCAACGACCAATTATGACTATGATGCCATTGGGAACTTAACCAAAGATGAACAGGCATTGATTGATGACATTGATTGGTTAGCCAATGGGAAAGTAAAACGCATTACCTTTGGAATAGGAGCAGGGAAAGAAGAGATTGAATTTTATTATGACCCTATGGGTAGTCAAATTGCAAAAGTGGTAAAAGTAGATGTATCAGATCAGTCTACCTATGATTATACGTTATATGTTAAAGATGCATCAGGAAATACAATGGCAATTTATGATCGTATGGATAATTTGGTTAGTGGGAATTGGGAAGCAACAACAACTTTAATAGAGCAAGAGATATATGGGAGTAGTAGAGAAGGTAACTTTAAACATGGAATAGTAACAGAACAAACAATAGATTGGGCGGGGACAAATTCATTCACAAAACCTATTTCCGATGAGACCAACCGTGTAATGAAATTGAAGAATTATCAATTAACGGATCACTTAGGAAATGTAAGAGTAACATTTTCTGATTTAAAGTTATCGAGTTTAGATGGATCAAATATTCCGATGGTAAGTTCTTTTGCTGTTGATTTGAATTCACTTAATAATTATTACCCTTTTGGTGCACAAATGCTTGGGAGATCTTTTGTCGGTTCAAGTTATCGTTATGGATGGAATGCTCAAGAGAGAGTGGATGAGATTGCAGGTACTAGTAACCATTTTACTGCTCAGTTTTGGGAATATGATCCTCGTGTAGTTTCGCGCTGGAATATGGATCCTAAACCGAATCCATCATTCAGTCCTTATGCAATTAATCAAGGCAATCCAATCAGGTATAGTGATCCTATGGGGGACACCATTAGTACTGATGGTTCTGATGCTTCAAATGCTGATATAAAGTCAATGGGTGGGAAATTTAGTGACGTTATAAAAATAGGAGATGATAATAAGGCTACAATTGATTTCGAGTTGGTCAGAAACGATGACCAGTTTAAAAATGGGGCCGGAGAATTTGTGCAAAAGAAGTTTGATAGATATCAAAAAAAGGCATCAAAACATGCGGGTATAGCTCTTATAAACAATATGGCTAGCGACGAGTTAAATTACTTCTATGCTGCTTCATTTACATACGACATTGATGTTAAGTGGGGCAGTGATGGTACATGGGGTACAACATCAATAGATTTGTCAGGAGATAAAGGCAAAGTTGTTAAACATTATGGTTGGTTTAATAATTCATCTGTTACACCAAGAGGCGATGAAAATGAGGATTTTTATCCAAAGAATGGCGAAGGAAAGCCTTTATACTCTAGACCGGGGAATGGATATGCAGGTGCAGTTATTATTGCCCCTGGAACTATTTATACAAATAGAGAAGGAGTTAAAATTGTAGCTCCAAGAGCATCTTACGTATTCCACGAGCTACAAGAAAATTATTTAAGAACTCATAACAAAATGTCTTATCCAAAAGCACACAGTAAATCTATTTTTAAAGAGGGGGGACTGTTTGGGAATCCTACTCCTGGCGAATTTAAAGAGTTCAAATATGGCAATTAAAATATTGATTCCAATAATATTTATTTTTTTAACTTCTATGATTGCTGAAGACAAAGATGACTGCGTATTTTTTGTTTCATCTAATGGATTAACATATACTATTCACCCAAGTCTGGACAGAACTTTATGCTATAAAATAGTAATTGAGAACAAATCTCAGGAGACTGTTTTCATCCCAAAAACTTATAGAGTATTCTCAATTGCAAACCAGTTATTTAGTTCAATAGGGTTTTATTGGCAAAACATTGGTCCACCCGCACAAGGTGTACAGTTGGAATTAGAACGTCTAGAAGTAGGCAAGAAAATGGAGAAAATTATTATCTCAGATATTGATAATCTTTTGCAATTTAAATCAGGAGTTTTGAGTTTTGATTATGTTCCGATCAGTAATATGTCGAAATTAAACGCATCAAAATCAAGTGTCAGTCTTATGTCTGCGAAATATTTGAAATTATCTCGACACATTTCTCTAAAGTTTTTGCCTTGCTATGGACAAGGTAAGAATTAACTTTCCAGCTCGCGCGCATTTGATTACTGGAGCGCTTCTGTGAAGCGTTCCCATTTTAAGGAGCTTTTGCAAAGCGTGCGTATTTTCTACTTTATTGAGCCTTTAAGCAGAAATAAAGTATATTCTTCATTTATTTTTTGCTAGAATCATATAGGATTCGGCAAAACACAAAAAAACAGCTTAATTCTAAGTAGGCTTGAGACTCGTTGAGATTATGACCTAAGTCTCATTTTGTAGGAGATATTGCAAAGCGAACATATTTAAAAACAAAATAGGCCACCTTTTCAGGTAGCCTATTTTTATTTTAAAATATGTTTTTTACGAATTAAAGTGTCTGTTTCACTTCTACTTCTTCGTAAGCTTCAATGATATCACCCTCTTTAATGTCGTTATACCTATCAATGTTCAGACCACATTCGTACCCTCTTGCTACCTCTTTTACATCGTCTTTAAAACGTTTTAGAGAACCAAGTGCACCTGTAAATACTACAATACCATCTCTAATGACACGGATTTTGTTGTGTCGATGAACCTTCCCATCTAGTACCATACAACCTGCAATCGTTCCAACTTTAGAAATTCTAAAGGTTTCTCTAATCTCGATAGATGCAGTTACCTGCTCTTCAATCTTAGCCTTTAACATTCCTTCCATTGCAGATTTCAATTCTTCAATGGCATCGTAGATGATAGAGTATAGTCTAATGTCGATTTCTTCGACTTCAGCAATCTTTCTAGCATTTACTGAAGGTCTAACTTGGAAACCAATTACAATTGCATCAGAAGCAGCTGCTAACATGATGTCAGATTCTGTAATTGCACCAACAGATTTGTGAATGATGTTTACTTGAATTTGTTCAGTAGAAAGTTTCAATAAAGAATCAGAAAGTGCTTCGATAGATCCATCCACATCACCTTTCACAATAACATTTAACTCTTGGAAGTCTCCAATCGCAATACGACGACCAATTTCGTCCAAAGTAATGTGTTTCTTAACTCTAGTACCTTGCTCTCTTTGTAACTGAAGACGTTTCGCGGCAATATTTCTAGCTTCACGCTCATCATCCATTATATTAAAAGTGTCTCCTGCATTTGGAGCACCACTTAATCCTAAAACAGAAACTGGAATAGATGGCCCTGCTTCAGTGACATCTTGACCTCTTTCGTTAAACATGGCTTTTACTTTACCACTATGTGGCCCTGCTAAAATAACATCTCCAACTTTCATGGTTCCACTCTGAACCAATAAAGTAGAAACATATCCACGTCCTTTGTCTAACTCAGATTCAATAACTGCTCCTTTCGCATTACGTTCTGGATTCGCTTTTAATTCTAGTAATTCAGCTTCAAGTAATACTTTCTCTAATAGATCTTGAACTCCTTGTCCTGTTTTTGCTGAAACCTCCTGACTCTGGAATTTTCCACCCCATTCTTCTACTAAAATATCCATTTGAGAAAGTTCATTTCTCAAATTATCAGTGTTAGCAGTATCTCTATCTACTTTGTTGAAGGCAAAAATAATCGGTACCCCTGCAGCCTGTGCATGGTTGATTGCTTCTTTTGTTTGAGGCATCACATTATCATCCGCTGCAATTACAATAATTACAACATCAGTAACTTGCGCACCCCTTGCTCTCATCGCTGCAAACGCTTCGTGACCAGGTCCGAGAAGCCACTGGGCCGCCGCGTCAGATAGGTCATGAAGATGCGGTTGCTATCAAGTGTGCTGTCGCTGTCCGTGACGAACGGGGTCATC
>JAESST010000290.1 GCA_016763995.1 Flavobacteriales bacterium
AAACGAAAAAAATTATCATTCGTTAATATATTAGGACAATACTTGAAACATGTTTCAAGTATTGTCCTAATATATTAACGAATGATAATTTTTTTCGTTTGATTTATCCCTCTAAGCGTTAAAAAATAAACGCCAGATGGCTGATTCGATAAATCGATTTGTTGTGTGAGTTTATCTAAAGTACCTTTTTTCACGATCGATCCTAGTATAGATGAAATTTTATAGCTAATATTTTCTTTAATTGAGTTTTGTGTAATGGTAAATAAACCATTACTTGGGTTAGGATGTAAATTAAAAGATAGTTCTTTTATAGGTTTTTCTTCAATTGAGGTGATAGTATTTTTTTGAATTAAAACATCATCTATAGCCATATTGCTAAAACGTCCCCCACGAATTCCTCGAAACCTATATTGTAAGGTTGTTGAACCTAGGGGAGGGCGTAATGCAATAGTTCTTTGTTTCCATGCAGAATGACTTCCGGTACTTTGGTTAATATCTTCACCCAATAAACTATCTATAGCTATCCAGTTTGAACCATAACTTACTTCCAAACTAAGATTTCCCATACTAAATCCAAACATGTGATACCAATATGAAATATTTAAATTTGTAAAATTACCAATGTTGATGAGCGGACTAACTAAAATCGTTTGATCTCCTGTGTTTCCTAAAGAAGCATCCGTAAACATCAAAGTTCCTGCACTCGTTCCTAGGGTATGATCTTTTGAAGGACCTGTTATACCTGTTGCATTTGTTCCATCTCCTGTACCCCAGTGATACATTCCACTTGAAATAGTTGTAAATCCATTAGAATAAGATAACTGATGTCCTGGGTTTCCGATTGATTCAAAATCTATAAAGTAAGGAATTGATCTTAACGTATCAGAAATGATGGTAACATCATCTAAACCTACATACCATGCCCAATCATTTCCATCATGATAGGTAAATCTAACTTGACAATTGGTGTTTTTATAAGCTGAAATATCAATCTTTGCTTGTGGAAAGCCCCCCGGGCATGCGGAATTCCAACTACCACAATTATCAGTTGTTTCTGTAAGAACTGTGTTCCATCTCGAACCATCGAATACTTCAACTGTAAACGCATCCATTATAGCTGAAGCATCTTTGAAGTTATATTTAAACAAGAGATAAGAGAAATTCATATTAGAATTATCAAAAGCTGGCGTCTTTAACTCAATCGTATTATTTAGTTGACTTCCTGCTGCAGCATCGTCATCAAAGAAAGCCATTGAACTGTTATTAAGGTTGTTGTTTCCAATCAATCCTGAAGAACCATCAATGCCAAAGTTCCAAGTTAAATTTCCTGAAATTGCGGTATTTGTCCAACCTAATGGAGTACCTGTACCGCTAAAATTTTCGTTAATGTGAGTAATTTGTGCAGATAAACAATTTAAGAATAAAGTTCCGATTGTAAGTAGTAGTTTGCCCTTCATATTTTTTTTTATAAAGACTTATATTTTAAAAGATTGGTTGCATAAAAAGGGTTTAGAAATGAATTGCTTAAACGTACTTCTTACTGTTTTGTTAGCTAATTTTTTGTTCCCGTAATAATCGATAACACTCCAACTAGGCCCTCTGGCCACCAATCGTTTAATTGCCAAAACAAATTGCCCATACAATGAGGCTGTTTGTTTATATGAGTTCTTATGGCAACTTTAAGGCCTTTAGCCTGTGTTTCTTGGCTTAAGCGAACAAAAACTTGAAAATTTACAGGTTTTTTGTAGTATTGGCGAATGTGTTTCAAGATTAATCCATTTCCAGTGTAACTTTTCTGGCGGTGCTTCTTGGCAACAGAGTTTTCTGAATCATTATTCAATATTTCCTCAAATACTTGGTTGGCCTTTTCAATTTCATTTGAGTTAAATAATTCTGTGGCTTTTAAGAATTTATCTTCGTTCGTCTTGTTTGATAGATTATAGGAAAGAAGCGCAATTGCGATAATAAAATATACAGGTATTCTTTTTATTTGAAGTAATTGGATATAACGTGAGTTTGTGTATTAACCCCTATTTGTATCTGTAAATATAATTGAAATGAGGGAGTTGATATTTTGAGAGAGATTTTATTGGAAGTAGCTTTATTAGTCTAATAAATCTTGAAATTACTTGATAAATAGAGTAAAAATGGTGGTTTAAGCCCTTAGTATTGGCTTTGATTTTGTTCATTAGGACCTCAAAATCATAAATGGAGCTTAACCTTCGGAGGTTGTAGCAAGCAAGAGCAATATACACCTCGGCCATTACCAGTTCCTTTCCCTTAGTAAGTAGATAATCAAAATGCCAATGTCTTTTCAGTGTTCCAAATTGCGGTGTGCTGAGCCTGTTGAAGTAATGTTCAATGATTTGTTGTCTTAGTCTGTAATAATTGGGGTTGCTATTCACTCTGTCGTTGTTTCTGCTAATGTATTGTTGGTACTCAGTTCTCTCAATGTATCTTCCTCTGATACTTTTTGTGCATTGAATTTGTAGTTTCCAATTCGTACATGCTTCCGTTTTGTAGTGTTTTATAGGGTATGATTTTCTACCATTGCTTAAGTTCTTGTTGTACCATCTACCATTTGTAATTAGAGTTACATTAGCAGGGCAAGTGTAGGTGTCATTTTCTTTGTCATAAATAAATGCCACCATAGAAAAAGCGGGGTTCTTTTTGGTAGAACTAGATTCTTTTGGAGAGATGAAAGTAGTAAGCCCTAGTTCTTCACAGGCCTTTAATTCTCTTCCCGAATGATATCCTTTGTCAGCTAAAACATTTTCAAGTTTTCCGATGTTTTCTTGTACTTTCTTTACCATTACTGACAAAGCTTTGGTGTCATTTACATCACCTGTATCGGCAGCTACAAGGAGTTTATTTTTAGCGTCTGAACCCAGCTGAACATTGTACCCAATTTTAACGCTGTTTCTTTGAAATACAACAGCTTTAGCTTCCGGGTCAGTGGTTGATATTTGTCCATCTCCGCTGTCCTTTAAATGTTGATTAATCTTTTGATAAGCTTCTTTTTTTGTTTGATTATGTCTCAGTTTATCTTGAACTTCTTGGTTAAACTCTTTATCAAGTTCTTTTCATATTCATTTATTTTATTATCAATGTAGTCAATGTAGTCAATGTGTCGTTTGACCTTTCGAGCGTTAAAGTTGTTTTTTAGGCTATTTTGAGCTCTAGTTTTAAAGGAGTCAATCGCAATCGTTTTCCCATCAATAAGGTCCCAATCTTTAAGTATTGCGACAAAGTATCTAAACACTGCTTTGAAGGCTTTAGGATTGTCTTTTCTAAAGTTGGCAATGGTTTTGAAGTGTGGACGTTGATCAGCAATAAGTCACATTACTTCAATATTAATACAACAAGCTTTTTCTAATTTACGAGAAGAACGAATACTATTTTGATATCCATAAAGATAGAGTTTCATTAAAGTAGTAGGATGATAGGGAGGACGACCTTCCTTATTGAGTTTGAAATAGCTAAAACCAAATTGTTCAAGATCTAACATATCCACAAAAGCATCAATAATGCGAACCATACCTTCTGGTTCAACCATTTCCTCCAATGAAATAATCCGTATTTGCATGCGGTTTTTTCCTTGAATGTGATTCATAACTAATTGATTGTCTCACTTAAAGATAAGGCAGAACTTGTAATCAATTATGAAATTGGAAGAATGCTTATCAACAGGTTAATGTACAGTCTGACGTTCTGGCTATGAA
>JAESST010000291.1 GCA_016763995.1 Flavobacteriales bacterium
AACTTTTTCTAAATATTCGAGTGCAAGCTTATTTCGTTCTGTTCTTTTTACTTTTTTGTAATAAAGCGGAAGAGCAACGTTTTCCATTGCGTTTTTAAAAGAAGTAAGATTAAATGATTGAAAAACAAAGCCCAAAAATTTACCTCTATACTGAGCTCCTTTTGTTTCCGATAAGTTTTTAATGCGAGTGTTGTCTAAAGTATATTCTCCTTCATCGTAATTATCGAGCATTCCAAGAATGTTCAATAAGGTTGATTTTCCTGAACCTGAAGAACCCATAATAGACACCATTTCTCCTTCTTTAATCTCCATGTTAATGCCTTTTAGCACATGAAGCTTATTATTACCCATGTGGTAATATTTATGGATGTTGGTTAGTTTGATCATAAGTTGCCTCCAAATTAAACACTTTCTAGTAACAGAAATGTTATAATATATTAACGGTAAATATGAAGGATGAATTAGTTATTAGGTGATAGAATGGTACTGACCGGGTGATGGTCAGATAGCTTTACAGCATGTGTTGTATAATCTTTAGCAATAAACTCTTTACTATAAAGGATATAGTCTATTCTAAAGGATGGAAATTCTCCGATATATGTTCTACCCAATCCTGAACCACTTTCAATATAGGCGTCATTTAATTCATTTCGAATAGTACGATAGGAGTAAGAGGAGGGAGTGTCGTTAAAGTCTCCACAAACAATAGTGGGCAATAAAGATTCCTCAATACTTGTGTGTATTTTATTTGCTTGATCAGAACGCCTTTCAAATCCAAATTTGATTTTTTCTAACAAACCCCATCCCTTTGAAAATAAATTAGAATAATCCTTCTCATTAATGGTCTTCATCGTTTTATAATCTCGTTTTTTAAGTTTAATAGAAGCTAAATGAGTGTTGTAAATTCTTACTGTTCTGCTGTCTATTTTCAAATCAGTAAATGTGCAAGCATTGTCGTCTTTTACCGTGAATGGAACTATTCCTTTGTTTTCAATGGGGAATTTGCTAAAAGTAACTAAGCCCCAATGATTGTTCTCTTTGGTTGTTGTGGTATAATGGACATGATAGTTTTTTGCAGATAAAAATTTTACTAAGGTATCAAGTGTTTTAAATTCATATCTAGGGTGTTGTTTGTCTGTATGATAAAACTCCTGTAAGCATAGAACGTCAGGATCTTCTTCTTTTAGAAATTCGAAAATTTGATTGCGCGTTGTTTTTTCTTTGGTCCACATGTAAAGGTCAAAAACTCGAACATTAAAAGACATGACCTTAAAATCTCGGGCTGTCTTTTCATGATCTCCAAAGCGGAGTTGAACAAAAGAAGGAATACTTTGATAACCTAGAGCAAGGATTAATAAAGAAAGAACAAATCTGCTATTCGCTCTAAATAACCAATAGAAGGTGAATGCTAAATTGAGTAATAATAAATAGGGGAGTGCAAGTCCGAAGAATGCGAACAACCAAAAACTGGATGGGTTAACGTAAGCTGCTGAATAGCCAAGAAGGGTGGATATTGCAAGTAAAACGTTTAATCCAAATATTAACCGACCGATGAATTTTAATTTTTTCAAGGTGGTTGAAAATTACTGAAATTGAAGAGTTGAAATGGGAATTAACTCTTCAATTTTAAAGAATGACCCATTTTATCCTTCTTAGTTTGCAAATAAGATTCATTATGTTCATTAGATTCAATCTCTAAGGAAACGTTTTCTACAATCTCTAAGCCGTAGCCAATTAGACCTGTTCTCTTTTTAGGATTATTAGACATTAGTTTCATTTTTGAAACACCAAGACTTCTTAATATTTGTGCTCCTATTCCATAGTCTCGGCTATCCATGTTAAAGCCTAGTTTTAAATTTGCTTCAACTGTGTCGTATCCTTCTTCTTGGAGTTTATAGGCTTTTAATTTGTTCAATAAGCCAATTCCTCTTCCTTCTTGATTCATATAAACAATCACTCCTTTCCCTGCTTCTTCAATGGTTTTCATAGCTTTCTGAAGCTGCGGTCCACAATCACATCTGCATGAGCCAAATATATCACCTGTCATACATGAAGAGTGAACTCTGACTAGAATTGCTTCATCTTTCTCCCATTCTCCTTTTATTAAAGCCAAATGTTCTTCACCTGTAGTTGTTTGAGTAAAATGTGCCATTCTGAAATCTCCATATTCAGTTGGTAAATTAATTTCAATTTCCTTGGTGATTAACGATTCATGTTTTACGCGATATGCGATTAAGTCTTTGATCGTTACTAGTTTTAGATCGTGCTTTTTTGCAATTTTTTTCAATTCCGGAAGACGTGCCATAGTCCCATCTTCGTTCATAATTTCAACAATTACACCAGCTGGTTGCATTCCTGCTAATCGTGCAAAATCAATTGCAGCTTCAGTATGTCCGGCTCTTCTAAGAACCCCACCTTTTTTTGCTCGTAAAGGGAAAATATGTCCTGGCTTACCTAATTCTTCTGCTCTGGTTTCTGGATTCACTAAGGCTTGAACTGTTTTAGCTCTATCACTTGCAGAAATACCCGTTGTTGTTCCATAGCCAATTAAGTCGATAGAAACAGTAAATGGCGTTTCATAGGCCGCTGTATTTTGATCAACCATAAGGTTTAATCCTAGCTCGTCACAACGTTCTTCAACCAATGGAGCGCAAATTAGTCCGCGACCGTGAGTGGCCATAAAGTTGATAACTTGAGATGTTACTTTTTCGGCAGCAATTAAGAAATCACCTTCGTTTTCTCTATCCTCATCATCTACAACAATAATGATTTCTCCTGATTTTACAGCTTCAATAGCTTCTTCAATGGTATTTAACTCCATGTACAAACGTTTTTACAAAAGTAAACCCACAAAAGATGATATAGTTGAAAAAGCTAGATTAAATTTCTAATCCGAATACGCAGATATCATCTATTTGCTCATTATGTCCTCTCCAGGTTTCTAAGGCAATATTCAGATTATCCTTTTGAGTCTCTATTTCTAGATTAGTAGTGTCGAATATTAGTTCCTTAAAACGCTTGTACCCAATTTTTTTGTTTCTTGGACCTCCAAATTGATCTCGAAAACCATCTGTAAATAAATAGACTCGATCTCCTTTTTCTACTTGGATTCGTTTATTTGTAAAGTCTTTATTCTCCCCATTGTAAAGTGCGATTGGAATTTTATCACTGCTTAATTCAAATAGAGCATTTTTCCCATTTTGTTTGATTGCGTGTACTTCAGAAACTTGATCGGTTGAAGTATCAAGAACAGAAAGGAAATCTTGATTTTTAGTGACAATTAATAATTGATTATTCGCACCTGCATATTCTAACGTATTTGTTGTTCTGTCTAATGAAAGCATCGCAGCATCCATACCATCAAATTGACTGTCAGGTTCAAAGTTTTGTTTTAAAGTTGTAATAATTCCTGCTCTTGCATAATCTAATATTTTAGCAGGGGTGCAATCTATAATATTTGAAACCGCATCAGTAAACAGGGAATTACCTATTACACTCATAATAGCTCCCGGTACACCATGTCCTGTTGCGTCTGCAATACATAAAAAGAGCTTTTTATCAATCACTTTTGACCAATAGAAATCTCCGCTTATAATATCTTTAGGTTTATAGATTAGGAAATAGATATTAAATAATTCGTCTAATCGTTCTTTACTGGGTAGAATTTTTCGTTGAATTCTTTTGGCGTAATTAATACTGTCTGTAATTTCTTTGCTGGCTTGCTTTATTGTTTCACTTTGTTTTGTAATGATTTCTTCGTTGATCTGAGAAACATTTCTTTCTTGCTGGATCGATAGCCAATACTTATACTGTTCCGTACGATCTTCAATAACACAGATGAACCTTGAAACTCCATCAAATGATTCTTTTTGAATTACGATATCGTAGGTCCCTTGTCTCTCGTTAAAAGGAAATGAAAAACAATTGTAATGTTGTCTTTCGCCTATTGACATTTGATCAATGTCAATTTTTATTGTCTCAAAGAAAGGAATATTAGAATAGATCGAAGAACCAATCCAATTATCCAAATTGACTAGAGAATTACAACTCAATTCTAGGGAACCTTCTTCATTTAATAAGAGAAACTGATGATTCTTACTCAGAAATAGTGATTTTGCAGTATCTAGCATAACGTTTGATTAAAGCATTGCAAGTCCGAGCTCTTCGAATATTCGTTCTACATTTTCTCCTGTTTTGGCACTACTCGTAAAATCGCACTTTACAGGAAGAAGCTCTAGTATTTTTTCTACCTCTTTTGGTTTTAAAAGATCCTTTTTATTCCCAATAATTTTAAATGGTGCAACAGGAAACATTTCTTTTATGTCGTCAACCTGTTCTTGCATGTTTTGCCAGGTAGACTCTCTCGCTAAATCAAACACATAGATTAAACCATGAAGTCCGAGTAAGTAACTTTTAGGCGTTTTCTTTATGGTAACTTCTCCAGCAATATCCCAAATAATAAAGGTCATGTGTTCGCCCTTAATTATAATTTCTTTCTTCTCAATAGTGACTCCTATTGTAGTAATGTAGTCTTCTGAAAATGAATTTTTGACGAATTTTTTTATTAAAGATGTTTTGCCAACATTAAAATGTCCAACTAAGAGTACTTTTTTCGACTGTTTATTCATTAAAAAATTCTTTCAGCAATAGTGTAATATCAGTATTGCTTGTAGTTTCATTATTAGAGGTGTAGCTTTTAAACTTTTCGGCAAAAGATAATACTGAGTCCTGTAAATGTAGTAAGAACTTAGCATTCATAACACCAGAAATCACTAAAGCGATATAATAGGTTTGAAAGTTGAAAATTTGGATTTTATAAGATTCATATTCAATTACTTCTAATTCTTGATTGCCTTTAGAAAATGCGTCTTCAACAAAAGCTTTAATGGCAGTTAACATTCCTGCAATCATATCTTGATCAATTGTTTGATTTCTGGAATAACTGTCAATTAATATTCCTGAGCCCTTTTCAACTATGAAGAATTCTTCTAATAGAGGAGGGGCTGTGTCTCTGAGAAGTAGTTCAGATTCAGAAGTCCCTTCCAATTTGTTTTTGAACCTTCTTAGAAAACCTTTCCAAGAAAACATATTTGAAAGTTGTTGGTCAATTTTTTCTGAAAGTCGTTGAATTTCTATTCTAATGAATTTTGAAATGAGCTTGCCAATAATTGGGTATAATAGATCAACTACTTCATTCTGAGAATCGGCAATTTGAACTTTTAACGCTGCAGTAATTGCGGGGCCCATTTTCTGGGGAATGTCTTTCTCAAATTTTCTTAAACGATCTTCAATAATAGGGTCAACTTTTGTTTCAAATTTTTCACGTTCATGTAGAAGCGCGGTAATTTGATCGAGATTTTCCGTGACTTTTGAATGTAGTTCACGATCTTCCTCCAACAGTAACTCTCTGAGTTTGTCTAATTGTTCTTTTTGCCCCATTTAGATGTCCTTAATTATTAAGAAGGACGAACTAGTTTATACTAAGCTTGTAGTTTTGTTCCAATCGTTTCAAGCATCTTTCCTAAAGCTTTTCGATCTGTTTTCTTGTTATCCAATTTATCGAATGCGATGTTGAAATCATCTTCTAGCTTTAGCCTTTTTGATTCAAACTCGCTATTTAGATCTACAATTGTCGCATTTAAAGTATGGTCAAGCTGCTCAATTTTCTCTTCTAAGAGTCTATGAGTATCCTCTAACTTCTCCATCATCTTCTGAAAACGTTGGTCATATTCCACCATGTTTTCTCCAAAAATGAGCTGCTTAATCGCATCCATTTTTGTATCGTTTACATTTTCAACGACGGTATCTTGCTCTTTTTTTGACATAATATATAATCTTAGTCTGTAATTAATAATTGCAGGGTCTTTTGATCTACTACCCCTGTTGGAAATAATTTATTTTTTAATTGAAAATCAATGATACATTCTTCTGTAATTGAAGAAAATAATCCTGTGATTGGAATTTTATATTCTAACTCATCCAAACGAATCTGTATCGCCTCAACATCTTTACCCTTGTCACCAACCGTCATTTCTGCTCGAGCAAACTTTAATGATTTAGTATATGCTTCAGCGCTTTTGCCACTAGTTTCTATTTGTTTAATGGATTTGTTATCAAATCCTTTACTTTTTAGAGTATAGCTATTAGTTAGTAATTGCTCAGCATAGGCAATTTCAGATAGCATTTGATCATAGCTCTGGTTTGCTAAAATACTTTGAGGATTTTCATGATCTGGAGTTCTAACGTCAATGTCATAATTGTACCACTGTTCTCTCGCAAATGAACTTATACGGTATACATTTTCATAATACTGTTTTATTAGAGAAGAGTTATGATAATTGATATCAATATTTTTCTTTATAGTATATGAATAATCAGGAACATTATCATATTTCGTGTAATTTAGATAGTTGAATATTGTCCAAATTAAGATAATGATAAGCGTTAGAAGAAAAATGTATTTATTAACGCTTTTACTTTTTTTCATTTGACCTTTGGTTTAATGAGTCCAACCTTTCTTATTGTCATTAATATTCAGAAGAGGTATCGATCGAGTGTGTACACAACTTCACCATAAAGTTATAAAATTCATTGGAATCTTCGATGAATAATATTAAAGAGTATCTAAGTCAAAATGCTTTGCCATTTTTAGTTCTTGAATTCTACTCTTAGAAAAAACAAAATATAGTTCATTGGTGGTATCGTTTTCTTCTAAATAAAGTTGGTAATATTTTAACGCAGTTGTTTTGTCTTTATAGTATACGTCATAGTTACGAGCTAAATGATAAAGTAGTATTTTATCTTTTGATTTACCATAAGCTATTTTATAAGCTTGAATCGATTGTTCATAGTTTCCTAATTCTTCATACACTGTTCCCAGTCTAGTGTAATAGTTGTCAATGTTATTACTAATGCCTAAATCAATTGCTTTTTCTAGAAATTCTGCCGCTTTCTTAGTTTGTCCTGAATCTTGATAACACAATCCTAAGTAGTAATGTAGTATCTCAGATTTTGTATCTACTTTAATTACAGTTTCTATAAATTGAATGGCAGTGGCGTACTCTTTTAAATGATAGTCTGCGATTCCGTGTAATTTTTGAACCACTAAACCACTATCTCCAGTAGTATAAAACAGTTCACATTTGGAAGCAACATCTTCATAGTCTTTTAAACGATAGGCTATTTTTATTGCTTGCATAATAAAATTACGGTTCTTTGGGTGTTCCTTTAAGTATGATTGCACCAATTTTTCTGCATTGCCAATATGACCACCTTCTAAATAACATTCAACTAAAAGAGCCTTGCTTTCTTCGTCTTTTGGATTTAATTGTATAGCATTTTCAAACGCTGTAATTGCAAAGAAGGAGTAGGGTGTTTTCAAATAAGTACTAGCAATTTTTTTATAGTAATAAGCATTGGAAGGATTTAATAGGATTAATTTTTTATAGGTAAGTATAGCAGTGCTATACTCTTTTTTCTTTCGACAGAAATCTGCAAAACTGTTTAAATAGCTAACATTGCTAGAGTCGTTTTTTAATGCATTTTGGTATGCAATTTTAGCGTCGTTGTCTTGACCAAGCTTTTGATAGGACTTAGCTAAAAGATGATATTCTAAAGCCGTTTTTCCACTATCAGGTTCTAACACCTGAATAGCTCTCTGAAACTGGAAATTACTATAATAATATTGCCCAGAATCTTTCAAGGAGGTGCCTTCTTGAGCCCTTAAGGAACCGCAAATGAATGCAACAATAATCAATAAATAAGCGCTTACTCTCATTTAATCAGTGGCTTTAGTGGTACTTAAACTGTCGTTACTTCTAATGTTGGCTATTTCAGATCTCACATTTAGCAATTGAGCTTCTGTTGCGTCTAATTTAACCTTTAAGTTTTCAATTTCTTTTTTAAACTCTTTATGTTCATCGAGCGCATGATGCTCTGCCTTGTGCTCACAGGCTCCTGTGGTTGCAAGAATAAAAAGAGTAAAGATAATTTTGATTTGTTTCATCGGTTTGAATTTAAAAGAGTCATTAATTGCTTTTCCGTCTCTAGATTCGATGCTAAAGATATGGAATTTAAGATTTGTTCTTTCTCTTTAGTTTGTAGATGCCAACTCAATGAGATGTAATTCTCATCACTTTTGTTTAATTCGTAATTGTAAAGCTTGATGGAGCCTTTATAGTTGTCTTGCAAAATAGAAAGCAGTTCGGCATTGTTATACTGTTGAACTTCGAATAAGTTTTTATAAAGGCTGCCAAATGGGTTAAACAAAACATGAGTCAAACTTTGTGACTTTTTTTTGATAGTGTTTTTACGTTTAAGTCCATCTTTTACCTGAAGAATCACAATGCCTGAGGTGTTTTCGCTCAGCCATTCTCTTAATTGATAAATATAGTTGACTGTTGTTTTAATACCAAAATTGTCTTTTAGCCCTGAGTCAAAGACTTCTATTTCGGGTTCAGTTGGGAGACTCGTAGTTGGCATTACATAAGGAAAGGATGCGGTCATTCTTAGAATAGTAGAGAAGTTGATATTGTTCGCATCGTTGTCTTGAAATAGTGTTTGATAATCTACATTTTCACTTGATTTTTGACATAAAAAGGAAAGTGGAAGATTATTAATGATTAACCTTCTGCTATCATTAATAATGGAAGGTGTAAAAATAAGTGATGGAATTTGAGCGTTCTTTTCAGCCTCTTCATAAGCCTTTAAGGGCTTGTCTAGAACGTATTGGGTGTTCTCATGTAATTGTTTCTCAAAAATAAACCCTCTGTCTTTCCAATGTACTTCACCATTTTGCTCGAATCGTTGTGTTCGAATCAAAGCATCATTTACAGTTAATGTGAAGATAATTGGATTCAAGATGTCTTTTCCAAGATTATAAAACCCTTGTTGAAAGTCAACCTCTTCAGTTAGCTTTCTTAGCATTAATTCTCTGTAGTAGGCCAATCCGATCATTCCTCCAGAAGATCCTGTACCTAAAACCATGTGCTTTGAGATTTTAAAATCTGAAACTTCATCTAAATGTTGCATCGCTAGGAAGGACCACATGGCTGCTCGGGAACCACCACCACTGGTTGCAACAAAAATTGCTTTAGGCTTTTCTTCTCCTGTCTGTGCTTTCCACTTTTCTAAGCGTTCAATACTCTCTGATAAATCAGATTTGATTTTTAGCGGTGTAATTGTTTTAAAGCTATTCATGTAATCTGCCTTTTTGGCATAACTTAAACCATAAGCTTTGCTCTCATAGTAAAAGCTAAATTGCTTACTTGCAAAGTTTAGAAGAAATAATGCGCTAATAATTACGGCAATAGACCATCCTTTTGTCCAAGATCGGATGGCTGAACTTAACATTAATAGAATGGTAAACAACAGAACAACCGATGCTCCTGCAGGAATGATGAAGTAATCATTTTCTCTAAAAAGACCCAAGAAAATAATAGCGGCAATTATGGAAATTTGAAATAAAGAAGCATTAATGTGGTTTTGCCGAAATACTTGCGATAACATCTTCTCATCGTAGTGTTCAGATTTGCGGGTTGCTCTTAATTTAAGTCTTCCATTTAAATAGGTCTCAACTCTCCAGTTTTTTCCGTCGTTGTTTTGATACCATTTTTTAACTTCTTTCTGGAGCAATGCTTTTGCAGGTTTATCTTCTGAAGAGCCGATAGCTAAAACTCTTGCAATTTCCTTTCCAAATAGTTTTTCAAAGTCTTTGTTTGTTGCTAAGAAATAGAGTGTTGAGCCGAGGGTGAAGAGAATGTAACCCAATGAAAATCCAAGTAATCGTATGAAAATATCAGCTTGTGTGAAGTTTTCGTTTTCAGATAAAAAATTATAGGCCAATACAAAATAGCACGCCAGAAAAAGAGAAGGAATAAATGAGTTGTTTAAGGAGTATTTGAAGAAGGGTTTGGATAATGTTGCCAAAAATGGGAAACGAAAACCATTCATGATGTAGCTTGAAATGTTGTAGGCTACAACGAAGCCTCCAATGGCAAACCCAATAATAAAATAGCTTGCAAAACTGAGCTCACCCAAATATTCAGGAGCAAGGAATAAGTAAGGAATTCCATACTTAAGACCTAGCTCACCAAAAATTGCTAAGAATAGAATTAACCAGAAAAATAGCAATTGCTGATTCTTCTTAATATGAACGAAAAAGAGCTGAAGAGGGAAGAAGTAAATCAGCTTGGTGAGAAAAGAAGAAGTTGATTTACTCATTGGTTAATATTATATATTTAAAACGTATTCTAAGATTCGATTATTAGAATTAAAGGGGTTTATGTTAGAAAGACCTAATTTATCAATAGAAAGTTGGATGAGTGTTTCATTATTTATGTCGATTTCATTATTATATCTCTTTCCTGTTGCCAAAATCGCTGCTAGGGGAATTAGTCCAATCAATTCAGAACCTGTAACCTCAATATTATGTTTTTTAGCTAGTTCCTTAGTTGTTTCATACACTTCAAAAAGTGAAGTTGTTTTATAATCAATCAAATTAATAGAAACCTGTGCAATGTTAAAGTCTTGAATAAACCATCCGATAGCTTTGACTTTTTTTAGTAGACCACTCTTGTAAATGGTTTTTCCGTTCTCTTTTCTAATAGGCCTTCCAAGTTCTCTTAAATCGTAAGCAATTTCTTGAGCTATGCTAGCATCTTTAGTGTTGAGGTTGATGTTGTA
>JAESST010000022.1 GCA_016763995.1 Flavobacteriales bacterium
AAACAAAAAACCCGTCTGATTTACTCAGACGGGTTTTGAAATAGTATTATAGAATTACATATATCATCTCCTGCTCGCCTGAATGCCAGTATGAAAATGATGATGATGTAATTGATTAAAATTCATTTTTATTTCGTTGCTACAAATGTAGAACTATATTTTTCTTTTTGACAAATGATTTTATAGAATATGTAAAACAACCGAATTCTAGACTAATAAAAATGAGCAAAATTAGAGGGATACACTCCTACTCAATGATTCTTCTAAGGACATAAATGTTTCAGTACTTGTAATTTCCTTGATTTTTTGAATCTCTCCATTTAACACATGCATCAAGTGATCATTATCTCCTGTATAAAGTTTAATAAACAAGCCATACTTTCCAGTTGTATAATGAACTTCTACGACTTCTTTAATTGGTATTAGTTTTTCTAACACTTTTTGATAACTGCTATTTTTATCTATAAAAACACCTACAAAAGCAGTTGTAGTATATCCTAGTTTTCTTGCATTTAAGTGTATTGTGAATCGTTTTATTACACCACTTCTTTTGATTTTTCCTATTCTTTGATGAATAGCTGCACTTGTAACCCCAATAGAACTTGCTATATCTACCACCTTTGTTCTAGCATCTTTGGTTAGATATTTCAGTATTTTCTTATCAGTGCTATCTAAATTAAAGTTCATAGAATTATTTTATATAATTACTTAATTAAAAACAACAAAACTAGGCATAATGCTATATAAAAAATAGCAAAACACACTAAAGTGAAAACAAAGTATACCAATACTACCATTTTGCTATATAAACTAATTATCATTGCTAAAAATTTATGACAATGGATATTAGAAGAAGTTTAAAAGAGGACAGACTCATTTTGGAGTCAAAGCAAATTTTTGAAGATGAATTAAGGGATAGGTTAAATTTAACAAAGACCTCTGCTCCATTATTTGTGGCTAAAAGCTCTGGATTAAATGATAACCTAA
Organism: Flavobacteriales bacterium; assembly: GCA_016763995.1. Classification (GTDB taxonomy): domain Bacteria; phylum Bacteroidota; class Bacteroidia; order Flavobacteriales_E; family Vicingaceae; genus NORP294. Next base: position 988 of record JAESST010000022.1, read on the forward strand.
ATGGTGTGGAAAAACCGGTTTCATTTCAATTAAATAGTGTTGATCAAGAAATAGTTCACTCTCTTGCAAAATGGAAGAGATGGTACTTGGGGATAGTTAAAGCCGAGATAGGAGAAGGTATTGTCACCGATATGAAAGCCATTCGAGCAGATGAAGTTATTTCAGATATTCACTCTAATTTAGTGGACCAATGGGATTGGGAAAAAGTGATAACGAAGGATCAAAGATCTCTTTCTACACTAATAGAACATGGACAAGAAGTTTTTAATGCCTTAAAATCAGCAGAGAAATATACCTCATTAAAATCTAACTCTTATACTTCTCTGCCTGATAAACTAAAGATCATACATACGGAAGAGCTTTATCGAAAGTATCCTGAATTACCTGCAAAAGATAGAGAGAATGCTATAAGCAAACAATTTGGAGCAGTATTGCTAATTGGAATCGGAGGGAAACTATCAAATGGAGAAATTCATGACTTAAGAGCCCCGGATTATGATGATTGGAGCACTAAAAATGAAGATGGTTTTATGGGTATGAATGCTGACCTAATCGTTTGGGATTCTATTCAAGAAAGCAGTCTCGAGATTAGCTCAATGGGTATAAGAGTAGATAAAAATGCATTGGAAACTCAGCTAAAACTTACTAATCAGGAAAAGAGAAAAGAACTGCCCTTCCATAAAGCTCTTCTAAGTGGAAAATTACCTTACACCATTGGAGGTGGAATTGGTCAAAGTCGAGTCGCGATGTTTGTCAATAAAAAGAAAAGAATCTCAGATGTTCAAGCCATTTATTAACCTCTATAATTTAATGGAAAAATAAGTCTCCTTTTAGATTATCGCTCACTAATATTGCCCCTCAATTATGGTCAATAATTAAGGGGCAATATAACTACAAGCAACTTGAATTCTAAAAATAAAATCACATGAGCAATACTACCAAAGAGGAGAACACAAGAGACTTAATGGTTTCGCAAATGGCAGAGAATCTTATTGGTTCAGAAATAATAAAATTAGCAGGTGATGTCAATGAAAGAATTAAAAACGGCGAACAGGTGTATAATTTTACCATTGGTGATTTTAACTCTACTCTTTTCCCCATTCCAGACGAATTAAAGACAGAAATAATAAACGCCTACCAAAATAACATTACCAACTACCCACCAGCAAATGGAGTATTGGAATTGCGAAATTCAGTATCTGCTTACCTTAGTAAGTATCTTACATTAACATACGCAGCAAATGACATTTTAATTGCTGGAGGTGCTCGACCGTTAATTTACGCTACTTATCAAGCCATTATTGACCCAAACGATACTGTTGTGTTTCCTGTTCCTTCATGGAACAACAATCACTACACTCATCTATCTAGAGGGAAACAGGTATTCATAGAAACCAAAGCGGAAAATAATTTCATGCCTACTGCTTCTGATTTTGCGGATTCTATTAAAGAGGCTACTCTAATTGCACTTTGTTCACCACTTAATCCTACAGGAACAGTATTTTCGAAAAAACAATTGAGTTCAATTTGTAAAATGGTGATACAAGAGAATGAGAGAAGATCAGAAAATGAAAAACCATTGTACATTATCTACGATCAGATTTATTGGCAATTGACTCATGGAGAAACAGAACATTTCAACCCTGTATCCTTATTTCCTAAAATGAGAGATTACACCATTTTTATCGATGGTATTTCAAAGGCTTATGCTGCAACAGGTGTACGTGTTGGATGGGCTTTTGGTCCGACCAAAATTATTGGAAAAATGAAATCGATTCTAGGACATGTTGGAGCTTGGGCTCCGAAAGCAGAACAAGTTGCTACAGCAAAATTTCTTGATAACAACACAGCTTCAGATCGTTATTTAGCATGGATTAAACCCGAAATATTCAATCGCCTAAACACTTTTTACAAAGGAATGATGACTTTGAGATCGGAAGGATATTCTATAGATGCAACTGCACCGCAAGCGGCGATCTATTTAACGGTTAGGTTTGATTTAAAATCTATGATAATGGCAAATGGAGATACATTAAAAACCACCAAAGACATTACAGCTTATTTGCTAAATGAAGCACAATTGGCATTGGTTCCTTTTTATGCATTTGGTTCTTCTTCTGAATCAACCTGGTACCGCTTATCGGTTGGTAACAGTTCTAAAATTGATATAGATGCTTCAGTAAATAAGCTAAGGATGGCGCTTTCTAAATTGAAATAAATTTATGGGGCATTTCTATACATCGTGAGAGATAAACAACGGACTACAAGTTCGAACAAGTTAAATTTGAACTTTATTTTTAACCCAAAATCTCTTTTAAAATTGTTGAATGAAAAAATTAAATAAGCTTGTTCTAACAAATGAACAACACAATTACATATGCTTGGTGGTATCGCGTTAATAACGAGAGAAGCTAAGCTATATTAAAAAATAGATATTAAAGACTCGCTTCAAGCGGGTCTTTTTTTTGATTAAAAATTATGATGATATAATATTGAACACATACAATTCTGCTCGTTATTGGTGGTGGTATTTTTTCCAGAAACAAAGAGAATTGCTAATGCTATAATTTGAACATCAAAAGCACTCATTCTATGAATGAGTGCTTTCTTGGGTATCGTGACTTTGTAGGGACTGCTTTCAGCGTTCCTATTGAACTCCGTAGGCTAAATAAAAAGTTTAAGCTAGCTTAATTTTCGACCAAAAAAAAGTCCGCATAAATGCAGACTTTTCATTCTTAAGTGAGCCACTACGACTTACATCGTATTTTCATAAACATTAATCTACAATCAAAGGATATTGTTGAGATTGTTCTTGTGAATTGATTTCAATAAAATAAGTACCTGAGGCTCCTTTTAATTCGAATTGTAAAACAGATTCACTAATGTTCATCTTCTGATAAATTAATTTTCCAGAAGTGCTAAATACCCTAACTGTAGCCTCTTTTAAATTACCTAAATTAACATTTACGGTTCCTTTAGTAGGGTTTGGAAAAACAGATACCTCTTGAAATAAAGATTTTTCTTCTAAGACGCCTACAGTTGTTAACATTGAATGAACCCTCACATGACCGGCATTAGCTCCATTCCCATCATTTCCATATGCTCCAATAGCTACAGTCAAACCATCTGAACTTAAACTTACTGAATTACCAGAAAGATCGAATGCTGCTTCACCATCAATATCTAGCCCCTGTCGTGTCCATACTCCTCCAACAAACTTATACACCCTCACATGACCGGTAGCTACCCCATTTCCACTGTTTCCATATGCTCCTATAGCCACAGTCAAACCATCTGAACTTAGGCTTACTGAAGTACCCGAATAATCATTTGCTATTTCACCATCAATATCTCCTCCCTGTTGTATCCATGCTCCTCCAATAAACTCATAAACTCTTACATGACCAGCATTAGCTCCATTCCCATCGTTTTCAGGCGCTCCAATCGCCACAATTAAACCATCTTCACTTAGGCTTACTGAATAACCCGAATTATCATTTGCTGCTTCACCGTCAATATCACTCCCTTGTTGTGTCCATACTCCTCCGATAAACTTATACACCCTCACATGACCGGCATCATTTCCATTCCCATCATTTCCATCTGCTCCAATAGCCAAAATTA
>JAESST010000292.1 GCA_016763995.1 Flavobacteriales bacterium
TACATTTGTTTCTAACTAGCCCTCATAAAATATGAGTAACTCCACTGCTCCCTACATCTCATTTGTGGCAACTTCTCGAAATGATAATCATGGAGGGGATATGACCAAGCGAATGAAAATATTCGTGAAGGGTTTAATTCATCAATGTAACAAGCATCAATTAAGAGCAGAGTTAATCATGGTGGAATGGAATCCTCCTAAAGGAACAGCTCTTTTACATGAAATTCTTCCTGCCCCAACAGATTCTGACTTCTTAAGCGTTCGTTACCTTATAGTACCTTCTGAAGAACATAAAAAGCTAAAATTCTCAGATAAGCTCCCTATATTTCAAATGATTGCAAAGAATGTTGGCATACAACGAGCTAAGGGAGAGTTTGTGCTTTGCACCAATATTGATTTATTATTTTCTGATGAATTAATGGAGCAATTAGCTCAAAAAAAACTCAACAAAGAAGCATATTACAGAGCCAATCGCTGCGATATTCCAACTAATATTGATGAAAAGCTAAGCACAGAAGAGCAGCTCGTATTTTCAGAAAAAAATATTTTACAACGTCTTGGAAAAAATAGACAATACCCCAATTTTTCAAGCACCAACTCCTTTCTCTTTCGTTTCGGGCTTATAAACCCTATTTTCGAAATTCTCTCTAAGCTAAAGAAAAAGATCTCCAAACCTGAAGATGAATTGTACAATTCGTTAGATATGAATGCCTGTGGAGACTTCACAATGATGACAAAAAGCAATTGGGATAAAATAGAAGGATATCCTGAATTGGAAATGTATTCGCTGCATATTGATAGCATGGGCTTATTTGCTGCTGCTGCAAAAGGGATCAAACAAATCATTCTACCGCCCCGACAATGTACCTATCACATTAGTCATACAGGGGGATGGGAATTTCAAACACCCAAAGAAAAAATTCTTTTCTATGCCAATAAACCTGTATTAGACTGGTGGGCAGTATATTTGTTAGGCATGGAAATACTAAAATCTAAAAAAGGTTTTGATTTTAATTCCGAAGATTGGGGATTAAAAAACACTGAACTAAAAGAAATTACTATCGGATGAAGCAAGTCATAGGAATTGTTGGTTTAGGGAAACTAGGCCTATGTATGGCTTTAAATTTAGAACGTTCAGGACATAGCATACTTGGAGTCGACATCAATAAGCAATATATTAATTCAATTAATAGCAAAACCCTTCGATCTCCAGAGCCTAATGTTGAGAGCTACCTCAATACAAGTCAAAACTTTATAGCTTCAACAGATTATACTACACTAATTAATAAAGATTGCAAAGTTATTTTTATTGTAGTAGCAACCCCTTCTCTAGCCTCTGGTGGTTATGACCACTCCCAAATAGATACAGTAATCAATCACTTCATCTCTTTTGGCGTATCAGAAGAAAAGAAACATATTGTGATTAATTGCACCACAATGCCGTCTTATTGTGATAGCCTCGCCCAAAAACTTAAGCCCTATAATTACAGTTTGAGTTATAATCCTGAATTTATTGCACAAGGAAGTATCATTAAAGATCAACAATATCCAGATCAAGTACTAATTGGTTCAAACAACGCAGATGCCCTTCAGAACATAGAAGAAATCTACCGAAGCATGTGCAAGAATGAACCAAGCTTCTGCACCATGTCACTAATCAGCGCAGAGATCACAAAATTAGCAACGAACTGTTTTTTAACTACTAAAATATCCTTTGCCAACTCCATTGGAGATTTAGCACAAAAAGTAGGTGCTGAAACAGATAAAATCCTTTCTGCTATAGGATCAGACAGTAGAATTGGAAGTAAATATTTGGGCTATGGTTTCGGATTTGGAGGTCCATGCTTTCCAAGAGACAACAGAGCATTAAGCAAGTATGCAACAGATAATGAATACCACTTGCTCATAAGCGAGGCTACAGATTTAACAAATTCTGCACACCTAGAATTTCAATTCAACCAATGGATGAAGATTCCGGAAAAAGAAAGCATTGAATTTGACCATGTAAGCTATAAGAAAGGGACTGACATTCTTGAAGAATCACAACAACTTGCCCTTGCTTACAAATTGGCAAAAGCTGGGAGAACGGTAATTATTCATGAAAATGATGAAGTAATTACCAAATTAAAATCTATTCATGGTGAACTTTTCACTTATGCAAGAAGAGGATAAATCTATTAACACCGATAATCCAGCCATTATTATCATAGCGTATGATAGAGATAAATCGCTTAGCCGTTTATTAAACTCACTAGATAAGGCTCATTTTTCTCTTTCTAATGTTCCATTAATTATCAGCATTGATCAAAATTCGAATCATGCTGTTTATTCAATCGCTGAAAATTTTCAGTGGTCATACGGAACAAAAGAAATCATTGTACATCAACAACACTTAGGATTAAAAGAACACGTCCTCTCATGTGGAAACCTAATTCTAAAATTAGATGCAGCCATCTTATTAGAAGATGACTTAATTGTTGCACCTTATTTTTACAATTATGCAATTCTAGCTCAACAGTTTTATGAAAAAGATAAAGCTATCGCAGGCATTTCACTTTATTCTTATGCAGTAGCTGAAAGTTGCTTTTTACCCTTTCATGCTAATGATGATGGTTTTCACAATTACTTCATGCAAGTTCCTTCTTCTTGGGGCCAGTTATGGACAGCAGAACAATGGAGAAAGTTCATTCATTGGAAAGATTCTTTTACAAATGATACGGCAAAAGCACTCCCTAATTACGTAAAAGAATGGGGATCGAATTCATGGAAAAAAGACTTCTTTCAATACCTCATTGATAAGGAGCTATATTTTGTATTTCCTCGAAAATCGCACACCACCAATTTTGAAGACAGAGGAACTCATGCAAAAACAAAAGACTTATTTCAAGTTGAACTTCAAAACTATAATCAAGAATATCGATTTTCTAATCGGCAACAATCTACCGCACAATACGACTCTTCTTTTGAAATAAAAGCCGAAATAGTTAAACAATTATGCCCAGCACTAAGTGCTTATGACTTTAGCACCAACCTTTATGGAACAAAAAATAAAACTGACTTAAAAACATACACTTTAAGTACTCAGAAAGGAAACAATCCTATTCTTTCCTTTGGAAGCGAACTCTTCCCTCCTCTTCAAAATATTATTTATAACACCATAGGAGAGCAGATTCATTTAACTGAATCTGCTCAACTTAAAGAAGAGCGGATAAATAAGAATATATTTTACCCAGCTAGTAATTTCAATAAGAACCCGGAAGTAGACCTAATTAGCATTGGGTTACAAATAGGAATTGTAATTCCTTTATTGATTTGGAATGAAGAGGCTTTGCTAGAACTGATTTTTTCAATTCAAAACCAAACGTATACCAAATGGAAATGCTTAATCATTGTAAAACAAGATGAGTCAAAACAAATAGAAGAGATTTTAAGAAGAAATCAGTGCTCTAATCAAATAGAACTAAGCTCTACACATGCAACTGAGCTTTCAACAATGATTGAACTTGGATTTAATCAAATCGAAGGAGATTTACTGTGCTATTATACTCCAAAAATCATTCTTGCCTCAAGTCATTTAGAGCAAATAAATTCGGCCTTTACCCAATTTCATTCCGTAAAATGGCTAAAAACTTTTGACATTAAAAGTAAACTCCTCGATTATAGATGGAATAAGGAAACACTTTATCATCGAATAGTACAGCAAAAAATGAAGACTTCCATCGAAGGAATGGTCTTTTCCAAATACATTTGGACAGATTTAGGTAAAAAATTCAATGACAATCTAAAAGAATTAAAAGAAGAA
>JAESST010000293.1 GCA_016763995.1 Flavobacteriales bacterium
ATTCCATTCAAAAAAAATAAACGTTCTTAGTATACCACGCCAAAATCTCATCAATAAAAACAAACGGAGTTTTCAATTTTTGAATCTGACTGTACACAGAACGATGAATCAAACGAAATGCAGAACCATCTCCATATCCATCCGAAAACATTCTTGCAGAAATTTTAAATCCTTTACTTACTACTTTTCTAAATCTGCTTTTTTCTCGCTTAGTTGGCGAAGCATAAACTACGTCGACCTTATTCTCTTCCAATTTTTGGATCATTGGTGCAATCTGGCTCACAGGATGTTCTCCGTCATCATCCATAGTAAGTAGATACTTCCCTTTTGCCTCTCTAATACCTACAAAGGTCGCAGCATGTTGCCCTGCATTCTTATGTAGAGTAATGCCGATAATATTAGGATATTCTTTTGCCTTTGCTTGAATAATTTCAAAGCTCTTATCTGAACTGAAGTCATCCACTAGAATTAATTCCCATTGATTCTGTTGTAAATATGGCAAAGCTTGCAACTCATCTATTACTTTTCCAATAGATTTTTGTGCTTCACAAACTGGTATAACAATTGAAATCTCCACTATTTCTTCTCCTGATTTTTCAATAATAATTTTTCTATTCGATCTAATTTTTCATCTAACTGATCCAATTTTTCTCGCGTTACCTTAGATTTCTTCTTCCCATCTACTGCTCTTTTTGTTCGGTGTATCCTCATGGCAATCCAGTTTAACACAAAAAATGCGGGCACAAAATTCTTAGTAAAAACATCCCAAAAATTCTTTTCAACTTCCTGATAAGCAGCAAAGGCAGCCCACATAATACTCAATGCTGTTGGAGGACCATAATCTATCAAAAACTGGATAAAATACGGTTGCTTTTCCTTTTTCAAACTCATCTTCTATCTAATAAGGATTGATACATTTTTCTTTGTTTCTCAGGCAATTTAGCAATAAAAGTTTTTTTATACTCTACTTCCCTTTCTTCTATCGACAAGTCATCTGAAGTTAACTGCTCAGTAATGTCAAAACTGACCAATTTTAAGCTAGTAAATTTCTTTCGAAAGCGAATGTATGCCTCTTTCGATTGCTCCATCCAAATCACATCCGGGTTTTCATGTATCCTATCCGCAACTCTATAGCCCATAAACTTATTATAAGAAATGGCTTGTTGATTTGACTTTAAAACTTGTGCGTAATTCAAATTAAAATCATTGAAGAAAAAATTCCAGTCATTCAAAATGATGGATGCTAAAATTGAGGTTTCGTAGCTACTATCTTTATCCCAAATAAAGATTCCTCCTTCAGATGTTTTTTTACCGTGATCGATGTTTCTTCCATTGATTAATCCAATGGCTACATCATTTTTATAAATTAAATAGTAGGAGTGTTTCAGTCCTTTAACTTCTTTAAACCATTTTAGTTGTTCCTCTCTACTAATAGTTTTACGATAAATCATCTTATTGCGAATAACATCTGAGTTTCGATGCTGTCGAATCATTTCAATATCTTCGATTTCAACCTCTCGAAGTTCTAGACCGTATTTTCGAATAACCATATTATGTCAATAAATATCCTCCGTCCATTGTAAGAGTGACTCCATTTATCCATCGTGACGCATCAGAGAGTAAGAAGCAGCATGCTTGCGCTACATCTTCAGGTTCCCCAATTCCAAAAGGATATTTTGCAATGTGTTCTGCCATTCTCAGTTCTGAGCCTGTATCGACTCCTTTATCATACATTTCTGTTTTTACCATTGCAGGTGCCAAACAGTTGGTCCGTGCTTTTTTCTCAGCTAATTCCATCATCATCACTTTCGCAAATACTTCTAAGGCAGCCTTTGAGCCTGTGTACTTACTTCCTCCAATATATGGTGCTCGTGCAGAAATAGATGAAATAAACACGCTTGAACTCCAAGCGTTTATTTTTTTCTTTTTAATCAAGTTAGAAACCAGATTCACTGCAGCAAAATAGTTTACATCCCAAACCTTCATCATCTTCTCTTTAGTTTCAAAGCGAATCGGGCGTGGCTCAATCATTCCTGCAGAATATACTAAGCCATCTATAGTTCCAATAGATGCCACCCAGTTTTTAACGAATTCTTCATCCGTAATATCTCCTGGTGAGTGCACCAGACTGGGATGCTTTATATCAATTTCTCTCCTTGAGTTCGAATAGACTTTTGCTCCAGAATCGAGTAATACTTGAATCGTTTTTAAGCCAATTCCACCAGAAGCTCCAGTAATTAAATATGACTTGTCTTTAAAGTCAAAACTTGCGGCTGTTAATACTCTATCGGGTCCAAACATAAAATATTTTTTGTGTCAACAATACATGAACCCCAAGATAAACCCACTCCAAAACCACAGAGTAACATTCTTTTATTGCTAGCTCCTTCTTTTAACTGATCACAGATAGTTAAAGGAATAGAAGCCGAACTTGTATTCCCATAATCTGTTAGAGAATAGGGAACTTTTTCAGCTGGCACCTTCAACTTCTTACGAATGGTTTCAATGATTAACCTGTTGGCTTGGTGAAATACAAAATAATCAATAGACTCAATTGGCGTTGATGTTCTTTCTAGTATTCTTTTAATATTTTGAGGAGGTTCTTTAATTGAGAAAGAGAAAACATCTAAACCGTTTAACTCTAAATCTTTCTTACTCCTGTTAATTCCTTCTCCATAGTTCTTGACAACTGTAGAATCCTCATTGAATAAATTCTTTGCTCCACCATCACGAATAATAATGGCCTCATGATTCTCTCCATCATTTTGAATATCGAAATACATTTCAGGAGCTCCTTCAGAATAGCTTAACGCAGTTGCCGATACTCCATCGCCAAAAAGTGGATAAGTACTCTTATCTTCATAATGCGTAGAAACGGAAGAAACATCTCCGGCAATCAGTAAGGCCTTTTTAAACTGACCTGATTGTAAGAATTTCCCAATAATAGAAAGACCGTAAATATAACCCGAACACCCAAGTCCTACATCGAAAGCCATGCAGTCTCTTGATAAACCGATATTATGCTGCAAAATAATAGCTGAGGAGGGCAAATAATAATCTCTTGATTGAGTTACTAGTACCAACAGATCAACCTCATCTTTTTTCCAATTGAGTTTATCTAACAACTCTTTGGCAGCTCTCTCCCCTAGATCTAAAGCAGTTACTCCCTTATCTACATGGCGTTTTCTGGCAATTCCAGTTGTTTTAATTAAAAACTGGCGTTCTTTTTCACTGATGTAATCGTAGTCTACGTTGTGTAAAATGTTCTTAGGAACTACTCCACACACCCCATCTATAGATATATTTGGTATTGAAAAAAAAGACATTAAGCTACTTTAGAATTTAATAGCTCGTAGATGTTACCCAAGGTGCTCGATTTTCTTAAATCTTCACCAGTGATGCTCACATCATACTCCGATTCAGCCATAGCCATTACCAAAAGGGCGTGCATACTGCTCCAGAACTCCGTATTTTCTAATACTTCGTCTCTTTTTAATTCTATGTCCTCTTCTATTTCGAGTACGTCTCTAATATTTGCTTCAAAGTCTTCCCAAGTCATTATTTTCTCATATTATAATTAAGTTCTCCAAACACATGCATTCCAACTCATTCCGGTACCAAAACCGCAAATCAAGAAATTCATATTTGGTTTAATTTTATTCTGCTTCTTCAAATTATGAATCAAAATTGGAATACTAACACTTACCGTGTTTCCATGATTCTTTAAGTCTATAATTAGTTTCTTTTCGTCTAGCTTCGCTATTTTACTGAGTGCTCTTAAAACCATTGCATTAGGCTGATGAAAGAGATAATAATCAATATCGCCTCTTGTTAAATTACTCTTTTTAAGTGCTTCATCTATAGTTTTTGGCACTCTATCTAAAATGAAACGAAATACCCCTGCTCCATTTTGATAGAAATAAGCAGGTATTTGTTCTTGCCCAAAATCATTGGTAAAAGCTTCGTAAGATTTCTCACATAAAGCGTTTCGATGTCCTCCATCTAATAGAATGATGTTATCTCGAATCTCTCCATCATTCCCAAAACAATAAGATTCAAATTGAACTTTTTCTGATTTTTCTACAATAAAAGCAGTTGCCGCATCGCCAAACATAAACCTGTTTGACTTATCTCCTTCATGAAACTGACGAGTTAAAGTAGATATAGTCACGACCAAAACTTTACTTGCAGCTCCTATTTGTAGAAGGCCATCTGCATGAGCAATTAAATGAACAAATGAGGCACATCCTTGATGTACATCTATACATCCAATTTTCGTTGACAGACCCAATTTAGCCTGTAAAACGCTTGCAGTTACAGGCGTATAATGATCTCTTTCATGTCCAGCAAATATCAAAAAGTCAATTTGTTCCTTTAATTCAGGATGCTTTTCAAACAGCTGTTGAGCAGCTTTCAATCCCATATCTGAAGGTACTTCATCGTCACCAATAATGTGCCGTTGGTCGATACCTAATTTCGGCCATGTTTTACTCTCCCTTTCTTCAGGAAAAACACGAAAAAAGTCTTCGGTTGCAAAGACTTTTTCAGGAAAGAATAACTCTATTTCACTAATCGTAGACATGGCTTAATCTTAACTCAAATATAAGTTAAAGAACGAATCAATTTTATCAACTAGTAGACGAAAATTTCAATTCTTCTTTTTAGGTCTGATTATTGTAGTTTTACCAAATGCAGAATTTAAGAGCTCTTTGCTTATTTCTTGCTTCACTTTTATTTTTGAGTGCTGTTTATTGGGTACCCCAACTCTTTGAAATATCGACAGAAAAGGCTGGAGCAGCTTTTCAAGAGAAGCTTTGGGAAAAAGAAAATGAGTTAGAAATAGAGCTAAATAATCTCATTAAGCAGCACGAAAATTCTGAACTTTATATTTCTAAAAAATATTTTTCGAATTCACTTTTTGTCTTTAATAAGGAGAAAATACTCTATTGGAACGAAGATCAAACAGGATTAAATAATAATTCAATTTTAACGGATGAACCAGTATTTGAATCATCCAACGCTTTTCATAAAAAAATAATTCGGCAAAAGGGTGATTTTACTTATGTTGGACTGATTACTATCCTCAGATCCTTTCCGTTTCAGAACAAGTTTTTAAGAAACAAATTCGTTGGTGGTTTTAAAGTGAAGCCTTTTGAAAAAATTCAACTAAATACCGGAGATTTTGAGATTAAATCACAAAATGGAGAACGTCTTTTCTACCTCAGTAAAGGCCCAGTATCCAAGTCGAAGGCTGTGATTCTATTTAGTCTATTTTGCCTCATCATTTGCATCTACCTTTTACTGATAGCAGTGCCCAACGAGCTATCAAAAAATAGAGTTCTCATCGCTATTGGATTAGCTATTGGCCTAAGAGTTTATCTTTTCTTTTACCTCCCTTCTATTTTTTCCGGTCTTAAATTATTCCAATCAGATTGGTTTGCCATTAGCCAATTAGCACCAAACCTAGGTGACTTTTTGCTTCATATATTAACCGTACTCTATGTACTTTACCAACTTAGATCTGCTCTACGTGTAAAAAGAGACAATATCCTCATTATAAATAGCTTATTACTTTATATAGGGTTAAACTTCTTCAGCATTAAACTGATTTCTTGGAGTGTAGCATCTTCTGTTATCAATTACAATTTAACCAACCTATTTGGACTTAATTATCTCAGCTTTATTGTTTTTAGCTGCTTTTGTATTCTATTCCTTTGCAACTTTTTAGTAGGAAACTTAGCCTTAAGGCTCATCCACAATAAGACAGAGAGATCCAATTCTTATAAAATTATATTATTGACTTGTGCTTTCATCATTATTATTGCAGCTATACGCCCTTTTCAAGAATTGATTTATTTATGGGGAATTCCTGTTCTATTTGCATTAAATCGACCATTTACCCATCCGCAAAAACAACCAATTGTATCCATATTAGTGTGTCTTCTTCTGAGCAGTTCAATCATCAGTTATTGGATGAATCACGAATTGGGAAAAAGAGATGACCTACAACAAAAAAGCATTATTAAAAAACTAGCAGAAGAGAGAGACCCTATTGCTGAATATCTCTTTAATGAATTACAGGAACAACTCATCAACGATGAATACATTCGTCAAAATTCAGCGAACTATTGGTCACAAAAAGAAGCAATCGACACTTACATCAAGAAAACTTACTTCAACAGTTATTGGGATAAATATCAGATCAATTTTTCGCTCTGTTCCAATAACGATTCTTTGATCATTAATGGCGATCAAAATTCTTGTTTTACTTATTTTCAGAAAAGAATCAGACTAGAAGGAGATATGGTTAGTTCCAACAATTTATTTCAATTGACCAACTATGCTGGAAGAATAGATTACATAGGGGAAGTGGACTACCGTGTTGACTCTTTAAAATATCGATTATACATTGAATTAAGTTCTATTTACTTAAACGAAAATGAAGGATATCCCGAGTTACTATTAGACGAAAAGTCAATTAACGAATCCATTGACTTAGCACATTATTCTTATGCTGTATACAATAAGAATGATCTGGTTTATAAAAATGGAGCATATAATTACTCTACTCAATTAAAGTTTAATGAAATCAGCTCTCGGAATTTCTATCAATATAAAACAGCTAACTATCACCATTTAGCGTTTCAAAAAGATAGAAATGTAACGCTACTATTGAGTAAGAAGTCAAAAGACTACTTCGACTTTTTAACTTCATTGGCCTATATCTCAGTTATCCTTAGTCTGCTCTTCTCAATTTGTGCGCTTGTCTTATCTAATTTCCCATTCCATTATCGTGTTAGCTTCAGCGACTTCTCTACCAAAATTCAATTATTCTTGGTATTATCTCTACTCAGCTCTCTGGTTTTACTAGCTTGGGGAACCACCTATTATATAAAGAAACAATATGAAGAAAAGAATGGGAGAGCATTAGAAGAAAAAATTCGTTCTGTCAGTATTGAGCTGGATGGAAAAATTGGAAAAGAGGAGTTTTTATCAGATGCTCTGAACGATTACATTTCGAACTACTTGATTAAGTTCTCCAATGTATTCTATTCTGACATCAATATTTACAATACAAACGGACAATTGTATTCCACTTCTAGGCCTGAGGTATTCTTAAAAGGAATTAAAAGTGATCGAATGAATCCCGATGCATACAAAGCAATGCATGTAGATAAGAAAGCTCAATGGGTACAAAATGAACGCATCGGAAAACTTAATTACTTATCTGCATATATTCCTTTTAAGAACTACGACAATGAAGTTCTGGGTTATTTAAATCTGCCCTACTTTTCGAAACAGAATGAATTAGAAGAAGAAATTTCTGCTTTCTTAGTTTCTACTTTAAATATTTATGTTGCCGTTTTTGCACTCGCTTTGTTAATCTCTGTGTTGTTAATTAATCAACTTTCTAAACCTCTTTTATTGATCCGAAAACAAATTGCAAAACTAAAAATAGGTTCTTCCATAGAATTAATTGAGTGGAAAAGTAAGGATGAAATTGGAGTCTTAGTAAATGAATACAACAGAATTGCGGTAGAATTAAGCGACAGTGCGGAGCAGTTAGCTAAATCTGAAAGGGAAGTTGCTTGGAGAGAAATGGCGAAGCAAGTCGCCCATGAAATTAAAAATCCATTAACGCCAATGAAGTTGAGTATTCAGCACCTACAGCGCTCGGCTCAAATGAATAGCGATGATTTGAAAGAACGCATTAATCGCACAACCAATATATTAATAGAACAAATTGAGACACTCAGTAACATTGCAACAGCTTTCTCTTCTTTTGCAAAACTTCCTTCTAAAAACTACATCGAATTAGATTTAATTCCAGTTCTTATCAACACGATTGATCTATACTCTAACACCATTTCTATTGATTTTGAAAAAGAACAATCACTAGATGTTGCTCTAATCAAAGGTGACAAAGATCAAGTGTTAAGGGTGCTTAATAACATTATTAAAAATGCTGTTCAGGCAGCAGAATCTGCTAAAATTCCACAGTTAGCTGTTTCAATTTCCAAAACAGATACTACTTTCAAAATATCAGTAAAAGACAATGGCGCAGGAATTTCCCCAGAACAAGCAGACCGTATTTTTGAGCCTAACTTTACCACTAAATCATCTGGTACAGGCTTAGGTTTGGCGATGTCAAAAAGTATCGTAGAACAAATGGATGGTGAAATAACTTTTAACTCTGTCGAAAACCAAGAAACAACTTTTACTATTGAGCTTCCAAAAGCCTAAGATTTCCTTTAAATTTGTATCAAACAAGAACTATACTATGTCGAACCTTCTCATCGAAAATTCTGGTACCACTCAAAAAATCATCATCAACAGACCTGATAAATTAAACGCATTAAACAGGGATACTATCAAGGAATTGAGCACTGCTATCACAACAGCATCAAAAGATGATAATGTGAAAGCTATTATCATTACTGGTTCAGGAGAAAAAGCATTTGTTGCAGGAGCTGATATTTCAGAGTTTAACACATATTCTATTGAGGAAGCCAAAGATTTAGCTAAAAATGGACAAGATATTCTGTTTGATCTTATAGAGAAAACAGAAAAGCCAGTAATTGCGGCGGTTAATGGTTTTGCATTAGGTGGTGGATTGGAGTTAGCAATGTCTTGTCATATTAGAGTTGCTTCTACGAATGCAAAAATGGGATTACCTGAAGTTAGTTTAGGAGTTATTCCAGGCTATGGCGGAACACAACGTTTAGCACAATTAGCAGGAAAGGGTAAAGCTTTTGAATTGATTTTTACAGCAGGTATGATCAAAGCTGATGCAGCTCTTGCTTGTGGTTTAGTAAATCATGTTGTAGAGCAAGATCAATTGATGGACAAATGTCTTGAAATTTCACAAAAAATGTCAAATAACTCTTCCGTTGCTATTGCAGCAGCAATAAGAGCTGTGAATTCAGGTTATGTTGATGGCGAAAATGGATTTGACAAAGAGATAGAAGAATTTGCAAACAGTTTTGCCACAGGTGATTTCAAAGAAGGAACCACTGCATTTTTAGAAAAAAGGAAAGCAAATTTTCCAAATAATTAATTGGACTTAATCGTAACATTCATTTTTTGAAAGCACTGCAGAAACTTGCAGGGCAAACTGCAATCTACGGACTCCCTAGTATCATTGGTAGGTTATTAAATTACTTACTGGTACCGCTTCATACGGGAAAGTTCATGATCAGTGAATATGGCGAAATAGTCGGCATGTATGCTTACGTTTCCTTTTTAGTTGTACTGCTGACATACGGAATGGAAATCGCCTATTTTAGATTTCAATCCAAAAATGGAAATCATCACAATACTATTTTTAGTACAGTTCTACTATCCCTTTTTAGCACTACAATCCTCTTTATCTTTCTTGCAACGTTTTTTTCACAATCTATTGCAGAGTTTCTAAACTATCCCAATAACAGTGAATACGTTGTTTGGTTTGCCTTTATTGTTGGTCTGGATGCTATTTCTTCAATTCCTCTTGCTCGTTTAAGAATTGAGAACAAAGCCATCAAGTTTGCCTCGGTTAACATGATTAACATTTTTGTAAACATTGCTTTGAATCTCTTTTGGATTGGCTATTGCATTCCAGAACACCAGGCAGGAAATAGCAATTTTTTTATTGAAAATTTCTATACTCCCTCCATCGGTATAGGCTATGTATTTATTGCTAACCTTTTTGCGAGCATTATCAAGTTTCTCCTTCTTACTCCTTCGATGTTCTCTATTCGCTTTAAATTTGACCTTTCGCTCTTTAAGCAAATGCTACTCTACGGTAGCCCTATCTTAATTTCAGGAATGGCTGTAATCGTGAATGAAAATGCAGATAAAATTCTAATTCAACGAATTCTTGAAGAGAAAATAGGCCTGTATTTAGCCACTGCTCAAGTTGGTATTTATGGAGGAGTATACAAACTATCCATTATCATTTCTCTCTTTATTCAAGCTTTTCGATATGCTGCAGAGCCCTTTTTCTTTTCACAAGAAAAGGAGAAAGACTCAAAAGAAACCTATGCAACAATCATGAAGTACTTCGTTATTGTTTGTGCCTTTATCTTTTTAGCTGTCATGCTTTATTTAGATCAATTAAAGCACTTCGTAAACAATGAAGAATACTGGGTTGGTCTTAGCATTGTTCCTATTTTATTATTTGCAAACATATTCTTAGGTATTTTCTATAATCTTTCTGTCTGGTATAAACTTAGCGGTAAAACCAAATATGGAGCATACATTGCATTATTTGGAGCCACAATAACCATTGTGTTAAACCTTATTTTAATTCCTAGGATTGGTTATCTAGGATCCGCTTGGGCAACACTTATTTGCTATTTTAGCATGGCAACTATTTCCTACTTCTATGGTCAAAAACATTTTAAAATTGATTATTCTATCAAATCTATCTTCTTTTATTAGGATTGTCTTTCTTATTCTACCTTAGTTCTACTTGGTTAAATTTAGAAGCAGAATCCCTTGTTAAAATGGGAGTTAACACCATATTTATGTTAACTTTCTTAGCTGTTATTTTCGTTTTAGAAAAGCCCAAAAAAGCATTAATTTCGTAAGCCTTAAAGGAAGTATATCTATATGAAAATTAGAATTATAAATAAATCGCAACACGCTTTACCTGAATATGGTACAATTGCTTCGGCTGGTGTTGACTTACGAGCTAACATAGATGCTCCTATCTCTGTTGGATCATTAGAAAAAGTAGTAGTACCAACTGGCTTATTCATGGAAATACCTATTGGCTATGAAGCACAGGTTAGACCAAGAAGTGGATTAGCATTTAAACATGGAATTACTGTCTTGAATTCTCCTGGCACAATTGATGCCGATTATAGAGGAGAAATTAAAGTTATTCTAGTAAATCTTTCGAAAGAAACATTTATCATTGAGAATGGAGAACGAATTGCACAAATGGTAATTGCTGCCCATGAACAAGCAGAATGGGTAGAAGTTGAAAATTTAGACGAAACAAAAAGAGGAGCCGGAGGATTCGGCTCTACGGGAAAAAAATAAAATAGGTGTCAATTTAATTGAGCCATCAAGAAAGCACAAAGGATGAAGATTATCGTACCAATGGCGGGAAGAGGAAGCCGCTTAAGACCACATACATTAACAGTACCCAAACCACTTGTTCCTGTTGCAGGAAAGCCGATTGTTCAGCGCTTAGTAGAAGACATTGCTGCTGTTTGTCATGAACCAATTGAAGAGA
>JAESST010000294.1 GCA_016763995.1 Flavobacteriales bacterium
CAGCTGGTTCAACAAAAAACATTCTTGAATCAGTATAGACTAGAATTTGACATTGAATCTGATGTAGGAATCTATTTTGTTCAATTAACGAATGAACTAGGAGAACAAGCAAATTTGAAAGTGATCAAGCAATAAAAACGATAAGGGAAACAAAAAAGGGCTTCTAATTAGAAGCCCTTTTTTGTTTTGGTGGGATAATTATTTTGGAAAATAATTAAGGATTGGAGGCAACGGTCTGAATTAGTTGCGTCTGAAGTGTATAAATTAATACACTATGAAAACACTACTTCTATTTATTGCAGTATCTCTATTATCTATCAACTCCTATTCTTCTCATTTTGTTGGTGGGGAAATTACTTGGCGATGCCTACCTACCGGGAGTTATATCTTTTACATGAATACCTATAGGGATTGTTCGGGTCTTCCATGGGTCTTCCAAAATGAACAAATTTCAATTAACGGATCACTGCTGCCTTCTAATGGAATTATTTCTATTGTCATGAAACCTGATTCTAATAAATTTACGCATGCTAGAAATGGAGATTTGGCGCTTGAGTGCGGAACTTCATATGGAAGTCCAAGAAGCTGTTCAACTAACTTTGGAGAGACCATACAGTTCTTTCCTTATGTTTCTGATCCGATTCAATTAACCGGAACACCTCCTTCTAGTGGTTGGGCAATTTCATACACGGCCTCTTGTTGCGTACCGAATAATACAACAAATATTAATGCTTCTGGCAATACTCTTTTAAGAGCAATGATGTTCGGGAGTAGTTCAGTAGACACTTGTTACGATAGCTCACCATTATTTGCTGAGCTAGGTAACAATGTATTTTGTAGTGGACAAAGAATTAGCTTCAATCAAAAAGCAATAGTTCTGGATGGAGATTCTCTGGTATTCTCTAATGCTAATAACTATGTGGGGTCATCTGCAAATCCGATTCAGATACCTTATAAGCCTGGATTTAGTGTAAATAATCCAATTCCGGGAAATCCATTGAATCCGAACAATCAAGCTTATTCAATTGACTCAAAGAGTGGAGATATTGGTTTTGATAGCTTTGGGCTAGGGGTTGTTTTACATTATGCTACTAATACAAAAGTTACTTCTTACAGAAATGGAGTTAAATTATCCGAAGTGTATAGAGATGTTCGCTTTTCCATTGTAAACTGCGATACACTACCTAGTGGAGAAATAAATACAGCTCCAGAATTAGCTCCACCCTTTAATAATGGAGGAGTTAGTTCTTATTCTACCACTGTAATTGCAGGAACTTTACTCAGTATGCCTATTATCGTTAATGACACAAATAATAATGGAATAGGGAATGGGAGACAAGAAATAACTGTTGTTCCTATGGGGAGTAGTTTTAGTTTAGATTTTATGAATTCAAGCCTGTGTCAAGACCCTAGCGATACTTCTTGCGTAACTTTAGGTTTTGCACCTGCTTTAGATACCACTCAAATTCCTGCTAAGTTTAGTTACAGAGGGCAATCTTCTTCTTATTTATTTATGAATTGGCAAACAGATTGTAATCATTTGACTAAGAGCGGTGAAGCGAAAACGCATTATTTCACAATTAAAATGAAGGACGATCATTGTCCACATCCTGCTCAAAGTTATAAAACGATAGCAATTACAGTTACTCCATCAACTACTAACTGTAACTTAATTACTGGTATTCAAGAAAATAATACTTCAACATTAAAGGATAGGGTGCAACTTTTTCCGAATCCGACTGCAGGAGACTTTTCAATTCATTTTTCAAATAAGTTAGAAGAGGTTGAGGTACTAGTAAGAGATATCAATGGAAAGCTAATTCAACAAAAACAGCATAGCGCTCAAAGTAAGCTAGACCTTAGCATTCATGGAAATTCAGGAATCTATTTGGTTCAAATTACAAACGTATTGGGAGAGCGGGTAAACCTAAAAGTGATCAAGCAATAAGTTAGAGGCTGTCTGAAAAGTTTCTCTTTGAGTCATTACGAGGAACGAAGCAATCTATAAAATATTGATTTACAATAAACAGATTACTTTACTTTGTTCGTAATGACCGTTTTTTTTGACCTTTCAGATAGCCTTTTATTGAATGGATATTAATGTTTTTTCATTGGCTTTCTTTGAAAAATACAACCTATTTTTTTGCTAAGTGATTCAAATTTTGAAAGTTGATCTTCCTTGCATATGGAGCGAATGTCATTGAAGTGATTAAAGTGAGTCGATTCTATTTTCAATTGATAAGAACTCAATCGTTCTAATAAACTGTCTTTTGAAGATTGATCTTTTTCATTGAGCAATAAATAAAGCGCCTTTTTAACTATTACCCTCTCTTGTTCAATTGTTTTAATGCTTGAACGATGATTTTTTATTAGCTGTTTATAGGCTATTTGCTGCTCTGAATCAAAGTTAAGTGCAGTTATAATTGCTTCTCGGGGTTCGGAGTATTTACGACCTTT
Source organism: Flavobacteriales bacterium (assembly GCA_016763995.1). Taxonomy (GTDB): domain Bacteria; phylum Bacteroidota; class Bacteroidia; order Flavobacteriales_E; family Vicingaceae; genus NORP294. The sequence continues at coordinate 2,458 of JAESST010000294.1, forward strand.
GTGATGAGTTCTATCGCTGTTTTTATTGAGAAAGATTGAACCAATAGTAATTAGGTTGATAATAATTAATGCAACAACAGTGGTGCGAAGTAGTTTATTGGTATTCATAATTGTATTAATAAAGATAATTACTAGGATCAAGCTCAGACTTTACAGATTCAAATGCATCAGCAGTCGAAATAGAGAGGCTGTTAGTGCCATTTTCTTTTAAAGCGCTAATGTTCATAAATACAAGTACTAAAAACGAAGCGGCAACTCCAATTACCCAATGCAAAGGAACAAGCTTTATTGGCTTTTCCATTATCCTAGCCTCAATCTTAGAGAATAAATCCGCAGGAGGAGCTACTCTATCAAGCTGATCTATGCTAACCATTACCTTATTTATCCAATCTTCTTTTTTCATTTCTTATTGTATTAGACGATAAGAATGTGAATTACTTGCGGAATTCTTCCCATCTTTTTGATAAACGTTCTTTTAAATTTTGTTTTGCTCTAAATAGTAAAGACTCAACACTTGAAGTGCTTCGTTCCATGATAATTGATATCTCATCTAAGCTCAATCCTTTTTCTTTAGAAAGGATGAAAGCTGTTTTTTGATTTTCGGGTAAAGCGCTGATTTCTTGAAATAATAATTGTCCTAGCTCCTTGTTTTCTAACTGCAGTCCGGGGTGATAAAAGGTCTGGATCATGCCTTCTTTTAACTCTTTGTCATTCTTTTGGAATTTACGTTTGTCTCTATTCTTTGCTTTAATATGATCTAAACAACAATTGATCGTTATTCTGTAAACCCAGGTTTTAAATGATGATTGTTGTTTGAATTCATCAATTTTATGATGTGCCTTTAAGAATACATCTTGAGTAATCTCTTCAGCTTCCTCTATGTTTTTTAGGTAAGAAAGGGCTAGGGTGTAGACCATGCTGCCATATTCGCTATACAACTCCCTAATGTTAACCGTTTCCCCCAAAGTGTTTTTCGCTTAATCTATTGCAACAAAATTACTTTTCTTAAGTACAGAAAGCGATAGGAAGGATTCTACTTTTGCAATATTGGACATATCAAATAATTGATCCATCATAAATTCTCTGTACTTCTCCATATCGTTTAATAAAATTTTAAGAATAAAATCTGAATCTCCCGTAACGTAATGACATTCTTGAATCTGAGGAATCTTAATGATTGCACTAGTGAATTCTTCAACTAAATCTTTAGAGTGATCTTTCAAACTAATGTGTGCAAAGGCATACAATTTTTTTCCCAATTTGTCCGCATCCACAACTGCTGCATAATGAGCTATAACTCCTGAGTTTTCAAGTTTTTTGACTCGTTCGAATATGGGAGTAGTAGAGCGACCTAGCTTGCTTGCGAGTTCTTTTACTGTAATTCTTCCATCCTTTTGAAGTAGTTCAAGAATTTGAGCATCAATTTGATCTATTTTTTTCATGTTTACTAGGGGATTATTCGCTATTTCGCTTTTATGTTGGCAGGGAAAGGTCTAATATTCTTCAAATGTAGTGTAATTCAGAATAATATTCTTTAAATGTTGTTATTCATAGTTGAGAGGTGAATTGCTGAGTATTTTTGAGGAAGATTTTTCTAAAAAATAATTGTATGTCAAGAATAGAAGTAAAGCTTCCAAAGATGGGAGAGAGCATAACAGAAGCTACTATTTTGAATTGGTTAAAGCAGGTTGGAGAGCAAGTGGTAAAAGATGAGCCAATATTAGAAGTTGCTACTGATAAAGTAGATTCAGAGATAGCTGCTCCTGAAAGCGGTACGATTAAAGAATTCCTAGTTGAGCAGAACGATATTGTGAAAGTGGGAACAATTATAGCAATTATCGAAGTAGGTCAAGATTCGAATATTTCGAAAGATGAAAAAATTGAAGCAAAAAAGTCTAAGAGCAAAGTAGACAAAAAAGCTAGCCCTAATTCTACTACAAAGCGCTTCGATAGTCAAGGGAGGTTCTACTCTCCATTGATTCGAAGTATGGCAGAGAAAGAAGGGATAAAGTTCGAAGAATTAAGTGAGCTAGAAGGGAGTGGACAAAATGGCAGGCTGTTGAAAATTGATTTGTTAAAATATATTGATTCAGGAAGTAAGGGTGATTTTGTTAAAGTGAAAAATGAAGTAAAATTTAGTCCAAAATCTACTTCTGAAGGAGGGCACGAGATAATTGAAATGGACCGAATGAGAAGCATGATTGCAGATCATATGGTTTATTCTAAAAAGACTTCTCCGCATGTTACTTCTTACATTGAAGCTGATGTAACAAAAATGGTAAAATGGAGAGAAAAGAACAAAGAAGCGTTTTCAAAGAAGTATGGTCAGAAGATTACTTACACTCCAATTTTTGTGGAGTCGGGGCTCTCGAGCACTAGGCCCTTGATGCCGACCTTGGTATTGCCAAAGCC
>JAESST010000295.1 GCA_016763995.1 Flavobacteriales bacterium
GCTTCTAACAACACTCTAGCATGTATAACTTGAAGCGGAGAAAGGCCAAGGTGTTTCTTAGTAAGCAATGACAGTTTCTTTTCACTAATGGCCATCTGCTTAAGGTAAAAAGCGACCTTTTGTTCTTCTTTGAATTTTTCGTCTATCAATTGTTGAAAATAAAAGAAATCAGGATCTTTGCTTATGTTAATTTGCCGCTCCTGATTGCTAGAGCATAGATCCTGTAATAAAGCATGTAGCAGATGTTGCTTAATTTCTTTAGAATAATTATTTGAAGAATCAGCAATGTAAGTAGCTATCATGTCTAATAAACTTAAGGCCCTTTCCATTCGCTTTCCATCATCTTCAAACAACACCGCTCCTGTGCCCGACCAAGCTCTTTGTTGTAGCAAGTGTTGCAGTTGAAGAGAGCTTATCGCCGATTGTTTAAATTGAATCAACTTTCCATAAGTGCTTGGCGATTTTTTGAATAAGTGGGTTTGCCCTGGAGAGATTAAATAACAGGCATTCGATTTTACTTCATATTTATTAAAATCTATATGATTTACCCCTCCTCCACTTTGAAAAAACATAATTTCAAAATAACTATGGCGATGTAATTGTGTAATATCATAGCTATTTTTGTGAATAATATTCCGAAAAATGATGGAATTCTCTACCGAATCAAGGTCATGGGTTTGAATACGGGTAAGATTTTTCATTTAATAAAAATAAGAAAAGGCAAGATCAATTTGATCCTTGAAGTGAGAAATCAAATTGCCGATTGCCGACATAATAGAGTTTTCAAAGGAAGTTTTTGTTATAAAACATATTACAGGTCTAAATTTGTAAAAAAAGAATATGAAAAGAACTATGCTTGCTGTTCTCTCAACGTTTCTCTTTTTCTCAGGCTTTGCACAAGCTCCTGCTAATGCAACAGCCTATGATTGCAACGGAAATTCAGAAACGATATACAACATATTAGGAACAGGTAAATCTGTTATTGTAGCTCACAAAGGAGTTGATTGTAGCATTTGTATCAATTCTGCACCTGGATGGCAAACTTGGGCTTTAGCAAACAATAGCAAAGTAAGAGTTTGGGGAGCAATAAGCTATACCTATAGCCCAAGTCAGTTTACTACTTTAAATATGTGTACTAAAACAACCCAATGGGTAAATACTCATAATTGGAATGATATTTTCACATTTCCAGATTCTACTCGAGATTGGGTAAATGGTGGTTCTCCGAGATACTATGTTTACTCTGCAATCGATTCATCTATTGTATACCAAGGGCCTAATAGTACCACTGCTAGAAATATGTCTTTAGCACAATCAACAGTTGGATTAAGAAATAACTTATTAGCAAATAGTCAAGTATATATTGCAGGAGATCAATTGCAAATGAAAAATTTACCTTCAACAGTAAAATCAGTATTAATCTACAATTTAAAAGGCCAATTGATCGTACAAGAAAGAATTGAGAATGAACATCAACTTATTAATTTAGCTCATTTGAATTCAGGAATTTACATCGCTCAATTCAGAACGAATAACAATAAATTTGAAAGCGTAAAATTATCGTTGAACTAGTTTCTTATTCGTTCGCTTAGCGATCGAATAAAACCTTCGGCATTTGGCCAATTTTGGCTTGATGCCGTTTTTTGTATCTGCCCTATTCTAGCTTCAAAGTCTTGCAACAGAAATTGTTTGTCTAAATAAACTAAAGCATTCCTAAATGAAGTAAGCATACTTTTATAAAACGCCTCCTGCTTTATTTCATTCTCAGCAGTATAATTTTGTGCAATTTCAATGTTATAAAGCATTAAATCTGCTAATTGCTCAGGATTAACTTCTAGTTTTTGGAGGTGTACAATTATTTTTTGTGCTACAGACCTTCTCTTCTTTGCCTTCCTTCTACTCTCAGGAAAATACTCTTTGGTAATTTTTAGTTTAGCAGCTTCAATTCTCTTGTCTTCATTCGGATTGAAGGAGAAATCATAATACTCTTTCACGTTCTTATACCGATGGTATAAATCAACGATTTGTTCTCGCAGTTCAGCTTTACTTAGCTCTTTTAAAAATTTTGTAAGTTGTGTTTTGCTCATAAAAAAAACCTTGTTCCAAATTAATGGAACAAGGCTTGTATGACGGCTTAACAAAAAAATATTATCAACCAATTAATAAACACATTGTAGTTAGCGTATCATACCATTATCATCTCTATATCAGCACAAAAAAAAGTTTGCTGAGGAATTTTACTTTTTATTCTAATTCTCAAGTCTCCTTCATCGTTTCTATCTATCCACTTATAACATTCATGTTGGGTGGACAAATGAAAAGGAAATAGACCAAAAGAGTTGCTTCTCAAGAATCCAATCTCTTCATCTGTAAAGTCATTATGAACCTCGATGGTTAAATCAAACTCTTGAAAGGAATAGAATGAGCTGAACCGTTTTTGTAATAATTTTTTAACCTGTTGTTGGAATAAAAGTTTTAAATGGCTATCAAAGCATTTATTATCATTTCCTAACAATTGATTCAGCATTTTTTCATCGAACCAATTTCCTGTTTGTATTTCTGTTTTCTCAATACCATGCAATTCCCCACTCACTTTTACTGGTGACATCTTAGCTTTACTGTTAATACTAAAGAATAAAGACGAATCATCACCTGAAATAAAAGGTGAGTTAGGAATTACAACTTGCTCTGCCCATTCATTCTCAGCACCTTGATAAAGACAATGAGAATCAAAATCGATAGCAAGGGTTCTAACAATAGTGGTAGTAGATCGGACTCCATATTTGGGAATATTTAAATTAAAATTATCAATGTCGTGAAATTTTTCAATCGCTTTGAAATAGTTAGATTCAACTGCATCTAACTTCAAGAAATAATCTTTTATATTTTTTTTGTCAAAACCTGATTCTAAAAGGCCGCGTTTGAATGCCTTTGAATAACTTGAAAATTCTTTAGATTGTGAATACCTAAGTATATCTTCAGACAATTTCAAGTTCGATTGTTGATCGTTATTTTTTAACTGAAACCTCTTTAGTTCAGCAATCACTAATTCTCGGATTAAAATCTTGTAAACATTACTTCTCATTCTAGGGTTTGATTCTTGATAATGGCAAACCAAACAATCCGCAGGAATAATGTCAGCATAATAACTAATGTCTGAAGAATCTTCAACTGGTGGAATTGATTCTAACACTTGGAAAGATTGAGAGCTAACATTTAACGTGTCTTTCACATAGTGAAACCATGAAAAACTGAGTTCGGAAAAACCCCTTTCTTCTACGTATTCGATAAGACAATCTTTGTAAGATCTCATTTGTATATTTATTACATTCCAAAGATTAGAAAGAAATTTGGAAAAAAAAACACGTACAAATACCTGTTTTTTGAGTTTTTTTTATTGACATTAGCGTAGTATTAATTAACAATTTTATATATGTCAAGCTATACAATATCTGAGAGTGAGGCAGTTGAGCTAACAACTACCTGGAGAACAAATAATCCAACAAAAAAAAGAGCATTCTGCATGGACAAGGCAGAATTAGATGAAATCTTTTCAAATGCGGAAGCAGTTCAAATGAGAGTTTACCTAGGAGAAGATGAATCTGGAATAAGACCTGTAATGGTTGGAGTAGATGCTACAGGAAATGATATTTTGGAGCCAATTTATGATCATGCTACAACTTGTCCTACGAACTGTGATGAATCGAGTGTTCTTAATACAGGAGTTTAGATTTATTTACTATTAGGATGGATATTTTACATACTTTCTATATACAATTAGGAAATTATATTTCAATCCTTCCACTAATCATTGGCTTGGTAAGAATAAGAAAGCTGAATCCAGCTTTCTTATTCTTATTGCTTATGATTGCTTGTGAAACTGCAGTAGCTGTCTATTCAAAATGGCAAGCAACGCAAGGCATTAATAATATTCCTTCCCTTCATTTAATGACCTTTTTAGAAATGCTATTTGGAGGAGCGTTCTTTTATTTGACTCTAACTACTGCAAAATTAAAAAAAACATTATTCTTCTTAGCAACAAGCTTCTTATTCTATACCGCTTTTAACTCGTTATTCATTCAAAGTATTGAAAAATACAATCAGATCCCAAGAACTTTAGAAGGGTATTTATTTGTTGTATTTTGCTTCTTTTTCTTTTATGAACTTCTAATAAAGCCTGACTTGATTAAACTTTCAAAGTCTGCCGAATTCTGGACAGTGATTGGCTTTTTTACTTATTTTGGAACGACGCAATTTGTACATCTCTTTTCTGATTATACAAGTGAACATTATAACTCATTTCATAAAGCCCTTAGAGGGCTAAATAGAGCTATGATCATCGTTTATTACTCTATTTTTACAATTGCTCTCTTAATGGAAAACAAAAAGAACTCATTAGCTAATAAATCTAACAGATTTCCTATCAAGTAACTTGAAAAATTTCTTCATCTTATTAGGAGTTTATATTTCTATTGTTCCTTTGGTCATTGCAATTCTAAAGATCAAAAAACTCAATAGAGCATTTATTCTTCTCACATTAATGATTGCCTGTGAAACTGGAGTTTCTATCTATTCCAGAGGGCAACAGATAAATAATATAAACAACCTCCCATCATTACATTTTTTGACCTTTTTTGAGTTTTTACTCGGCGGAAGTTTTTTCTACTTATCAATTCAGAGTCAATCCTTAAAAAGATGGATCTTATTCTTAATGGTCTCATTTCTCAGTTATACAATTATTAATTCTTTCTATATTCAACGTATAGAAGTTTATAATCAAATTGCAAGAACGCTAGAAGCTTATTTATTTGTACTATTTAGTTTTTTTTTCTTTTATGAATTACTGAAGCAAGAAGGAGTGATTCGATTATCTCAATCGCCAGAATTTTGGGCAGTCACTGCATTTTTTACTTATTTTGGAACAACGCAATTTGTGCACCTTTTTCCGAATTACATTATGGATCATCATTATCGTTTCTACTTAATTTTAGGACATTTAAATAGATTAATGGTCATTATTTACTATAGTATTTTTACAATTGCATTATGGAAGAAAAAATAGGAGACAATTTAGTTTTACTTGTCAGTATTGGAACACTTTCACTTTTTACCTTTTTTGGAGGAGTATTGCTGTTCATAATTTTATACCAGAAAAAGGTGATTCGTTCTCAAAAAGAGAAACAAGACTTGGAAACGCAGTTTCAAAAAGACATGCTTCACAATTTCATAGAAACACAAGAAGAAGAACGAAAACGAATAGCTGCAGATTTGCACGACAATGTTGGAGCTTCTTTGGCTGCGGTAAAAATGATGATTAATCAAATACAATCGAAAGACGATTCTGAAAAGGAAGTATTAGATGAATGTAAAGACATTATTCAAAATACAGCCAATAGCACGCGCGAGATATCTCACAATCTCCTCCCTCCTTCTCTGGACACATTAGGTTTAGTTAAAGTTGTTAAACGAATGGCTAAAAATGTGAGTTCAGATGAATTAAAAATGAAATTGAATATTTCATCAGGTTTAAGCTTAAGCAAAAAAGTAGAACTAGCCTTGTTTCGTATCATTCAAGAAATGATGACAAATACTATGAAATATGCAAAAGCGAAGGAAATCATCGTTTCTATTCAGCAAAAGCAAGATAAAACAATCTTTAAGTATACAGATAATGGAATAGGTTTTAGTATAGAAAATTCAAATGGCTTAGGGTTCAGAAATATAGCAACCAGGGTCCAAATGATTCAAGCAGAACATGAATTTTTCTCGAAACCTAATCAAGAAAATGGAGTATCTATTAGTATCTCTAATGAATCTTTATGATAAGAATAGGTATTGCAGAAGATCAAGCGTTGTTTCGTAAAGGAATTGTTGGGCTCTTAAACTCTTTTCGTGGTTTTCAAGTAGTGGTTGAAGCTGAAAATGGTATTGATCTGCTAAAGAAATATGAGGAACTAATAGCTTGTGAGGAAGATTACCCAGACATCACACTATTAGATTTAAATATGCCTGAAATGGATGGCATAAAAGCTACTGAAAAGCTAAAATCTTTGATTCCTGAAAAGAAGATTATCATAATTTCTTCTCACAACGATCAAGATATCATAGTGCATTTATATGAAAAAGGAGCCAATGCTTTTTTAGACAAAAATGCGGAGCCAGAAGAAGTTCAACTGGCCATTAGAAGCGTTATGCAGAATGATTTCTATTTCAATGAAGCGGCAAAAGAAGCGTTAGAAGATGCAACAAATGAGACTGTAGAGGAAGAGCAAGTTCAAGAAGGTGATGAGCCAATAATTTTGGACAGTATAGAGATGTTAACAGACAGAGAGATCGAGATTCTGAGATATATCTGCCAAGAAAAAACAGCGCTAGAAATTGGAATCCTTCTTGAAATCAGTAAACGAACTGTCGATGGTCACCGCATGAAATTACTCGCAAAAACCAAATCTAAAAATATAGCAGGCCTTGTACTATTTACCATTCGCTGCGGAATAATGAGTGTATCTGAATTAAAGATTAATCTCTACTAGAAAAATGCTGTCTGATTAGAGAATGCAATCTTCTTGTATAATCTTCTTCTAACCAAACAAGGTAATTCTTCGTTGTTTTAATAGTGCAATAAGAGTAGTGCTTGATCCTATCTTGAATGTCGTCTTTCAACTCTTTCGCTAAATCTAAAGCATCCCACATGTCTTCTGCATTTTCAGCGCACATTCTAGCATGTTGGTCTATCGATTTCTGAACCACCACTTTAGAATGTTGACCAAGACTCATGGCTTTATCATATTCCTCTTTAATGTTGATGTTAATGTCAGTCGATTTAGTAAATAGCTCTTTTAAAGCATCCGGCATTTCATAAATAAACTGACGCTCAATAATTTCATCCGATTTTAAATCATCGTAATACTGATGAGGAGATTGAAAAATATGATACCAATCTACTGGAGAATCCCACAGGCCAAAACGATGTAAGTTGTTTCCTAAGTCTATAACTGAAAAACGTTTTTTAGTCTGCGTTAC
>JAESST010000296.1 GCA_016763995.1 Flavobacteriales bacterium
CCTTATTAAATCCACTAGTTGTTAAGTTGGCACTATAGCCATAACTTGTTGTTTGACTAATAATTGGAACTAACAGAGCGCCGTTAATCGCTCCATTTTTTAACTCACTGTTTTCTATAAAAATAGAATAAATCCCTAATTCTCCATTAAAGCCATGATACGTTAAACTGTCTTTAGTCGAAGCAGTTGCTCCGGAGCCATTTACCTTATAGCTAAAACCATTATTGTCGACGTATAAATAGGTAGAAGCAGTTGAGATGACGCTAATTCTCTTTTCATCGTTTAATGTATAATATCCATCTCCTCCTAAATCAGGAATCAATACATTTTCAAATTGGGTAAAGTAAGCTCCTTTCCAAAAGTCTGAGCCGCTCTTAACTCCTGGACTTGAGCTTTCGTTAAAATCAATACTTAATTTTTTCGGTTTTACCTGAAAGCCAATTTTATCTAATAAGGTGATTTCTGCTGCATTTGTAAACGTATAGTTGATGCTTGCTAGCGAAGCTAAATTCTCAAACGGAACTGTTAATCCTGTTGTTTGAGTTCCGAATTTAGGGAGCAGAACATTTCCTGTATAACTGAAAGTCGCTTTGTCGTTCAGTAATAAATAGGCTTGATCATTAATAGACAGTGTAAATCCAGTCGGATCTAAAAGCTCAAAAGTGCTTATTCCTGTAGCAAATAGGGTGTCATTTAATTGAAGCCCTTCGTAATTCAACCACTTCTCTGTCAATGGAATTTCCGTAACACCATTTTCAGACGCTAAGGGTAAATTCCATTTTTCGCCAATGAAAAACAAGCCAATTCCTTCCTTGTCTATCTTCGTTTTAGTTGGATTTAAATCAAAATTGGATCGTGTAATCGTAAAGTTGCTCAACCTCTGTTCAGCAACACCTTCGATAATTATTAATTCATTTCCAATAGCTGATAATTTAATATCCGCAAATTGCAGAGGAACTGTATCTGAAGAGGCTAGAGAGGATAACAAAAATGTTCCTTCAGCAGCCATTAAATCTCCATTAGAAAAATTAATCGATTGTAGCTTTAAATTGACTCTTGTTGCAGCTGCTTTTATGTTGTCAAATAAGAAACTAGAATATTGAGAGCTATCGCCACTTAAGGCTATCTGATAATTAAAATCATAGGTTCCAATTACAGTGGATTTTGATGTCCCAAATACCTTAGAATTAAGCAAGACACTTTTTCCGACATTCAAATTCAATGCAGTTAACTCACCATTTAAGCCTTTAAAATTTGCATAGTTAGTTTCGTTTAATGTGGAATAATCATCAGTAAGCGTCAAATCAATCCCTTCAAATGTTATGGTAGCAAACTCGGCTGCTTTTGTGTGAATCGTCTTCTTATTGGCGATTAACAAGTTAGAAGCATGATCACTCTTAAAATCATGAATCAACTCATATTCTGTAACATATAAACCATTCCATCCTGGCTCACTCGTTTTATTAATAGGAGACGATAGCTTATCAAAATCAAGTTCATATGCTGTCGGATGAATCAAAAAACCTGTTCCACTGCCAATTTCAATGTTCTTTGTTAAACTAGAATTCGAATGAGTGAATGAGTTTAGATCTTGTCGCTGAGCGAAAGACATTTCAACTCTATTTCCATCGGCGCCTGCTAATTGTGTTGGCAAGCTCAACTTCCCATCTAAGAAAACAGCTGCGGTATTGTTCACAATATCAATTTTGGATGGAGCTATTAAATTTAAACTGTATCCCTGTGGATCAGAAAGCTCATATGTTTTATCAGCAAATAAGGCTAAACTGCCAATCAGTTGATAACTGTCATAAATCATCCATCCAGACTGAGTGGTAAAAAAGCTACTATCAGCCTCAAACGGTAAATAATATTTTGCTACTCCATTCAAAAACAAACCTGAATTACCCAATTTTACTTTACTAGAAACAAAGGTTGCAGTATCTATTCCGTTTGGTAAATCAATGGTAATTGATTTTGTTAAATCGTTAACAATCTCTCCATTTTGTAAGATCCAACGTCCGGCAACTTTTCGAACGTATAAGTCGCTAAAATTTAGGGGTAACATCGTACCTGAATTGTCAAACTTCACATTTCCTGTACCTGCCAACTTCTTTGGATTGGGATTAGTCAGATTGGTCAATATTAATTCATGTGTTCCAATATAAATTTTTTCAATATCTGGTACAGTTGTAAAGGTTCTAACTCCACTGCTTGCCACTTCTATATCAGTTACTGTTGCTGTAGCTTTCCATGCATATTTTTGTCCATCTTTTAATGCGGTAGAGTGAGAATAACTGTGGCCAGAAAGCGAATACAGTTCTGGTGAAGTTTCCAAAATTACTTCCGGATTAGTCAACATTGCCTGCTCTGGTGTTTGACCCTTATTTACTTCAACAACAAATAAATTATATTCAATTGCTGTGCCTGCAATTCCGTTTGAAGGTCCTCCCCACTGAAAATAGATGTTGTTTTTTGGAACAATAACACTATCTGCGGGAAGCGTTAATTCAATCTGCCCATTTGGCGAAAATCCGTAGGTGAATTGATACACTTCACTTAAGCCGTTGTTTTCAAAAACGGAAAGATTATTAATATCATAGGCCTTCACTCTCCAAGCATAATTATATCCTAAGATTAATTGCTCATTCGTTGCTCCATAGTTATATACTGTGCCGTTAACCGTTTCTGCATCTAAAATCGGCGTTCCTGTTCCATTCACTGCATCGTTTGCATTAATGCCATCAGGCACCTGAACTAAAGTTAATTCATAGGCAGTATTTATACTAGCATCTGAAAGAGATTGCCATTGAAACAAGATATTTTGAGGGTCAATTACTGGTGTTGCACTTCCGTTACTTGGCAAAGTTAAAAACGGGGGCATGTTTTTAATCAATCGAGCAGAAGCAATTCCTACATTCGAGATTTTACGGCCGGTTTGGAAATCTAAAAATTCAATTTCAAAGGTGTAAAAGCCTTCTGGCAATGCGCCTGTTCTGAGTAATTGAGTTTGATCTATTCCACTAACATTAAAATTATTGAAGTCAAAATATTGAGATAAAATACTAGCATCAATACTATTTGCTCCCGGATTTAATATAATTAAGCCATTTGAAAAGTTTGGTTTTGTAGTCAAGTTAATTCCATTTCCGGAAATGCTAACTCTTAATTTAACATCAATAGATGGTTCGTTAAAATCATTAAAAACAGCTGTTAGCTGCATTCTTTCATTTCCTGGAATAAAATAATTCGATAAATAAATAGAGTATGGTGGTTGAATAACAAAGTTGGAAGTAACCGGCTGAATTACTTGAGCCTTTGTTATTAGACTCGCAAATGTGACGAAAGCCAACAAGAGTAGCCCTCTATAATTCAATATATTAATTCTTTTTTTCATTCTCTTTAAAAGCTATATTGATACCTTAACGTTCCTCTTAGCTCTGCAAAATCTTTCAGCAATTCTGTTTGAGCAATTCTAATTAAATAATTACCGACCAAGCCAAAAGTGTGCTTCTTCAAGGGTCTATAATTCACTCCAAACTTGATAATGTCAACCCAGCTTTGATTTTCGCCATTCACAATTTGTTGAAGCACAGTATTGGCCAAAGTCAATTTAATCTTCTTGCCTTTTAAGGATTTTTTAACACCAACTGTTGGACCTAAATTGGTGATTTCATTTCCTGGGCTATTAATTTGTGTGTAATTGAATCCTGCATTAAATCCCCAAGAACTCGTTTTTTGCTTGTAGCGATAATTCAGATTAGCGTTGTTGAAAGTTGTTGTAACATCCGACACATTATATTCACTTCTAGCATTTGCTAATTGATATCCTAAATTCAACGATAGTGATTGAGCAACTCCATCTTTTCCAAAATTGTAATTTGAAATGAGGTTGTAATTATTGGTTACTTGAAAGAAATCAATACTATCTGTTAATACATCTCGTACTGCTGAAAGCGTCGATGTATAATTGGAGAAATTCAGCCCAAAATTCAACTTCTTACTGGCCATCCAAAACACATTTGCAGACCCAATAGTTCGTAACGTTTGCGTAAGCTCCGTGTCGTTTAAATTGTTTC
>JAESST010000297.1 GCA_016763995.1 Flavobacteriales bacterium
AGATAGAAAGGCTAACAAAAAAGGGGTTTTAAACCTAAGTTTAAAACCCCTTTAATAAGATGACTATTTTTTATTTATCTCCAAATTTATAAGCAAATCCAATTCCTAACACATATTTAAACTGTGTTCTTGGCCCTACATCTCCGTCATTATCTTGGATCAAAATATCATGATCATAAATTAATGAAGTAGTAAAGGAAGCATTGATATACTTGTTTACTTTCATAGTAATGATGTTATCCCAATTCACATCGATATGCGTTGGGTCATCAGTATAACTTGAGAATAATCCAAGATTAGTCTGGAAACTAACATTTTCCATCACTTCTCTTTTATACATCATTCTTAAGTATCCACCAATTTCTAATCTAGTGTTTTCAAATTTTTCGGTCTTAACATTTGTATTGTTAAATTCATCTCCTTGTACACCAAAAGCACCTACTCTTGCAAGATCATCATCATTTACCACAGTCAACTTAGCAGTAACAGGTGATATAAAGACAGTAAAATTATCGCTCGGCTTATAATCCATACCAATTGCACCTAAAAAATATCCAGGAGCCATGAAGTCTGAAATTCTTCCTTTGCGATTCTCAGCATCAGAATAACCAACAGTAAATTGAGATTGGAAATCAAACAAACCTGCATAATACCAGTCTTTACTTGCCTTTCTCCCGTATTTAGAAGTAAACTGAAGTCTATCATCTGACTTTACATATTTGGATCCTCCCTGTTTAACTTGTCCAAACGCTAAGATTAAAGTATTGTCCCAAGTAGACTTTCCTTTTTTCAAGTTTGCAAAAAGGCTTGAAAAGCCATTTAATGAAATAGAGTTTTCTCCACCTGCAGCCCAGTTGGTTAATGAAACTTGCGTAAAGGTGAAATTAATAAGTCCACCCTTTTTCCATCCGTCAACCGTATCAGTTCGTACAGTTTTTAATTCCTTTTCTCCATCAGTTACTTGTGCAAAAGTGCTAGAACCAATTAATAATAGAGCAATTACAATTACTTTTCTCATTGTTTGTAGTGTTTAATTATTAGTTTTCTTTATGAACATGAACATCCATTTGTGGATAAGGAATGTTGATGCCTTGCTTGTTAAATTCGTTGTAAACCTTTTCATTGGTTTCCATTTTAATTCCCCAATAATCGGCCCCTTTACACCACACTCTGGTCGCAAGATTTACAGAGCTATCTGCAAGTTCGGAAACCTGAATAAATGGAACAGGATCTTTAAAAATTCTATCGTCTGCAGCTAAAATTGTTTTTAGAATAGTTCTTGCTTTTTCTACATCATCACCATATCCAATTCCAAAGCTCCAATCTACTCTTCTTGTTTCTTCAGTCGAGTAGTTTTTTACTGCGCCAGTTGAAAGGCCTCCGTTTGGAACAATGATAGTAACATTGTCAGGTGATTTTAATATAGTATTGAAAATTTGAATTGAATTCACTGTGCCTGCGTATCCTTGAGCCTCTATAAAGTCACCAATTTTAAAAGGTTTTAAAATTAGAATGATAACACCACCTGCAAAGTTTTGAAGTGTTCCAGACAATGCCATACCCACTGCTAAACCAGCAGCACCAATAATGGCAACAAAAGAAGTCATTTCTATGCCTAACATACTTAGAACAGAAACGATCAAGAAAATTTTCAATAAAGTGCTAATCAAACTGATTAAGAAAGGTCTTAAAGAAGGATCAATTCCTCTCTTTTCAAAACCCTTTTTAATAAAATTAGAAACTCTTTTAATAACCCAAAGACCAATAATCAAGGTAATGATTGCGCCTATTAACTTTGGACCATACTCCATTGCTATATCTACAATAACCCCTGAAACATTATTTACTTCTTCCATTTTATATTTTTTTAAGAATTAAGAGGTAAAAATAGAATATCTACTGAAACATTCAAGCATTTAAACTGCTTCCTTTGCATTAACTTTTTCATTTATGAATAGACTCCTTTTTGTTGCCATTTTTAGCATTGTTTTTTTACTAATTGATTACTATGCTTTTCAAGCAATTAAAACCCTTACGGCAAGTAGTTCAATAGAACTTCAAAAAACTATCAAAATCTTCTACTTTAGTATTACTGCATTGGTAATTATAGCAATTGTGGTATACAATTTTGGCAACCCTGACGGAATAGCGAAACATGCACGTACACTATTAATGTCTTTCGTTTTTATTAATGTTCTAGCAAAGCTATTTTTAGCCATCTTTGTTTTTGTCGATGACATACAAAGAGTTGTAAGGTGGATTGTGATGAGATTATCTAACCCAAAACCTGAACAAATAGAAGAAGGCATTTCTAGATCAGAATTCTTAGCCACAACCGGTTTAGTTGTTGCAGCAGCGCCGATTGTTTCATTGACATGGGGAATTATTAGTGGAGCTCATGATTACAGAATAAGAAGAGTAAGCGTTCCTATAAAAAATTTACCAAAAGCTTTGGAAGGCCTGAGAATAGGTCAATTATCCGATATTCATTCAGGGAGTTTTTGGAATAAAACAGCTGTAAAAGGAGGAGTAGAAATGCTTCAAAATGAAAAGGTAGACCTTGCATTTTTTACAGGAGATTTGGTTAACAATCGAGCAAGCGAGATGCAAGAATGGGGAAGCATTTTTGCAAAGGTGAATGCGCCTTTAGGAGTTTATTCTGTTTTTGGGAATCACGATTATGGAGACTACGTGCAATGGGAAAGTGAGCTAACGAAACAAAAAAATTTAGCAGATTTGGCGACTATCCATAAAAATATGGGATGGAACCTATTGATCAATGAAAATAAAACTATAGAAATTGATGGTGAAAAATTAGGAGTAATTGGAGTAGAAAATTGGGGCGCAAAAGGACGTTTTCCAAAATATGGCAAGTTGGACTTAGCCATGCAAAATCTAAATGATACCGCTGTGAATGTTCTATTATCACATGACCCTAGTCATTGGCAAGCAGAAGTGATTCAGAAATATAAAAATATAGATTTGACGTTATCTGGACATACGCACGGAATGCAGTTTGGCGTTGAAATTCCTGGATTTAAATGGAGCCCAGTTCAGTATATGTACGACGAATGGGCAGGGCTTTACCAGTCTGATAATCAATATCTTTATGTCAATAGAGGCTTTGGCTACCTTGGCTACCCAGGAAGAGTTGGAATTCTACCAGAAATTTCGGTTTTAACCTTAGAAAAGGCGTAAATCTGTAATAAAAAGAAGTAATTCCGTAATAATTTAATACTTTAACTCCTTTAACTTTGCAACATGAAGTACTTGGCCATTTTATTTTTTTCAATTTTCTTACTTTCTTGTTATTCTGAAAGCGAAGAGGAATTATTTCCCGTTCCCCCACCAATATCTGATTCAACCTTAGTTTCTTTTGTAAAAGACATTGCTCCTATAATTAATACGAGTTGTTCTGGACAGGGAAATTGTCATGCAACAGGAGGAATAGCAGGAATAGTATTGGAAACCTATAATGAGATAAAAGCAAGCGTTGACAACCCTACTATAGATAATTCATTAATGCATAGAATAATAACATTAAGGAATGGTCCTAAATTAATGCCTCAAGGGGGGCCACCACTTCCAGAAAATCAAAGAAATCTAATCAAAGCTTGGATTGACAGAGGAGCGAAAAATAATTAGAAATATGAAAAGATTATTACTAACAAGCTTTTTGATGTGTTCTATTTTTTTAGTGGCGCAAGAAAAAGCAGATAAAGGAGAAAAAGTTTCACAGACATTTAAAGACACCAGAGTTGTAAATGGACATTCAGTTGAAACGAATAAGTTAGGGCAACTAAAATTTATTATAGCACATCGTTTTGGGACAGTAAATGGAGGCATTAAGGAATTATATGGCTTAGATCAATCTACAATCCGATTAGGCTTCGATTATGGCTTGCTCAATTGGCTAACAATAGGAGTAGGAAGGAGCTCTTTTGAAAAAACAGTAGATGGTTTCGTTAAAGCGAAACTCGTTCATCAAAGAGAGAATGGAGCTCCTATTAGTGTTACTTGGCTGAGTACTGCAGCGGTAAATACAATGAAAAACCTGGACCGAACAAGAGATATTCCTGATCGAACTAGATGGACTTATACCAATCAAGCACTAATTGCACGAAAATTCTCTGATGCATTTTCGTTACAATTGATGCCAACGCATGTACACAGAAACCTGGTGCATTTGTCAGAGCATAAGAATGATATTATTTCAATAGGTGCCGCAGGAAAACTACAACTAACTAAAATTCTTAGCTTTAAAACAGAATATTATTATAGTTTGGACAATCAATTGCCTGATGATATAACCAATTCTCTTGCTTTGGGTTTTGATATAGAAACTAAGCACCATGTTTTTCAACTTCATCTAAGCAATTCGAGAGGCATGATAGAGAAGTTTTTTATAACAGAAACTCGCGGAGAATGGGATAAAGGAGACATTATGATTGGTTTTAATATTACCAGAGATTTTCAAATTAAAGGGAGAAAATACAAATGAGAAAGTCTGTCAAAATAGCTGGTCTTTCAATTGTTGGAATAAGCGTTCTGTTACTTTCTGCCTTCGATCAACCAAAAAATAACTTTTCCAACGAAACCCCTATTTATGAGCTGTTAAAAGCTTTTGGAGAACCAATGCCTAAGCATGCTCCAGCTTCAATGAATGAAGAAATCGTTAAACGAGGAAGAGACTTAGTTTTTGAGGGTAGAACAATTGGCCCTAACGGAAATAAATCAAAATACATCAGTAAGTTTTATACTTGTGTGAGTTGCCACAGCCCAATTCAAGAAGATCCAAATCTTCAATTTTTTGACCCTCAAGCGAGATTAGATCATGCAGCGAAGAACAATCTGAAGTTTCTTCAAGGAAGTACGTTTTATGGAATTGCAAACCGTGAGAGTTGGTATAATGATGATTATGTCTTAAAATATGGGGCCTTAGTAGAACCCGCAAGCAAGGACCTAGCAGAGGCAACTCAATTGTGCGCGAAGGTTTGTTCTTCGGGGAGGTATTTAGAAAATTGGGAGTTAGAAGCAATATTAGCGTACTATTGGAGTAATCAGCTAAAATTAGGAGACTTAGACCTATCTGATACAGAGAAGGAAAATTTAGCAGAAGCTTCTACCGGGTCGAATAGTGAGATGGTTTCATTGTTAAAAAGCAAATATGCTAGAAAATCTCCTGCAACTTTTGGTCATTCTCCTAAAAATCATCGTAAGGGTTACGCTTCTATAAAGGAAGGAAATCCTGAAAATGGGAAAAAAATCTATCAGTTGAGTTGTATGTCATGTCATCAGGAAGGTGGTGTTTCAGGGATTTCTTTTGGACAAACAAAGCTTGATTTTAAAAAATTTAAAAGAAACATTGGAAAGAAATCTAATTACAACATTTATGATATTGTAAGAAAAGGAACTTATGCCGGACAAGGAAAACCCAGATACATGCCCTTATATCCTGAAGAGCGAATGAGCGATCAACAATTAGAAGATTTAAGAGTTTATATTGAACAAGAAGCAAAATAACTCTACCAAGGCTAACACAGTTTCCTTACTCCCTAAAAACTAGCCTTACCTTTACATTCTATGAAAACCTTTGCTCTAATTTTACTTTTAGTTTTTTCAGGAGAACCTCACGAGAAGGAATTACCCTTAGCAAGCGCAAAACTACGAGTCGAAGGAATAACAAGTATTCAGGGAAACTTAGGCATCTTAGTATTCAATTCGAGCTTAGGCTTTCCTTCCAAGGCAGATGAGGCTATTTTAAATTTAAAAGTTAAAGTAGAATCGGAAACGATGGAAATTGATCTAGGAGAATTACCTACTGGTTCCTATGCATTTGCAATTTTACATGATAAGAACTCCAATAAAGTCATGGATAAGGGCCTTTTAGGAATCCCTAAAGAACCATTTGGATTTTCCAATACCGATAAAATTCCTTTTGGTGCCCCTTCCTTTCAGGATGCCAAAGTGCTTATAAACGAAGAAAATAGAATTATAACTATAAGGCTGTTAGAAATTTAATTTCCCCCTTGAGTTTTAGCGTAGTTAAAAACCTTCTTTAACAAATCTGTTGTTCTTTCAACAGGGTTTTCACGAATACTCATTTCTTCTTGGGCAATTTTTACAAATAAACCCTTGATCGCCATATCTGTAACGAATGAGTTCAAATCAGGATTCATTTTAGTGACCAAAGGAATCTTATTGTATTGACTTACAACATTTGTCCAATATTTGGTCGCATTTACTTTATCTAAAGAAGCCTGAATTTTAGGCTGAAAGGAGGATTTTAATTGAGCGCCTGTTTTGCTCTTTAAATAAGCCGTTGCAGCAGTATCTGCCCCAAATAGTATATTTTTTACATCAGCAAATGTCATCTGCTTAATTGCATTTACAAAGAGAGGCTTAGCCTCAGTTACTGCATCTTCCGCAGCCCTATTTAAAGACGTAACTACTTTATCTACCTCTCCTCCTAACCCGACTTTCCTAAGTGTGCTTTCAATCTTAGCAGCATCTTTTGGAAATGGGATTTTAAAGAGAGGGTTATTTAAATAACCTCCACTTTGAGAAAGATTAGACACTCCCATTGTTGTTCCTTTTACTAAAGCTTCTTTTAATCCTTTTCCAATCTCTAAATTGGTAGGATTGCTATTCGTAGTGCCAACATCGTTTAATACATCTTCAACACTTTTCATAATCTCATTCATGTTTCCACAAGAAAGGATAATAGATGCAAATAGTGCGGTAGAAAAAACTTTAAAATTCATAGTAATAGTTAATATATAAGGGCGGTAAAAGTAAGGATAAAGTAAAAAGCACGAACTCTCAGTAGGTTTATAGAAGTTTATTGTTGCTCAATCTTTCTTTCCCAAATAAGCTTTCCATTGCTGTCAAAAGTTTTTAAGCTCATCTCTCTTTCCATCAAGTCTCCTTTTAAACTAATCGTTCCAAAATTTTGGGTGGCAACATGCGTCCCTTTTACTTGTAGTGTATTCCCTTCGTTATTAGAGTCAAATGCTTTTGATGCGAGAGGAGAGGAAGTGAAGTCATAGAGTATATTGCCATTTTCGAGTTTCATCTCTGACAATTCTGTTTTATGTCGATCACCCGAAAGAAACACAATATTTTTAAGATTTTCTTTCTCGATTAAATCAATTAACAAAGCTCTCTCTTTCTCATATGTTGCATGATTCTCATATACCTTTGCATCACTTAAGAGTTGGCCTCCAATAGCAATTATTTTGAAACTTGCCTTAGAGTTGCTTAACGCATCAATTAACCATTGGATTTGAGTTTCACCAAGGATTTCCCGTTTTCCCGTTTCCCGTTCGTTTGGACTTCTGTAATACCGATTATCCAACAGGAAAAAGTCAAGATCATGATAAGAAAACTGTGAAGTAATTCCCGGTTTGCCACGAATACCATAACTAGGGTTTGCCCAGAAATCTTTAAAAGCTGCCAGACTTATTTCTTTATTGATAAAACTTCTGTCTGCATCGTTAGGTCCAAAATCATGATCGTCCCAAATAGCATAATGATGGATTGACTTCCAGAAATTTTGCAGTTTTACTTGAGATTTAAAGTGAGTATAACGTCTGTAAATACCAGACCTTGATGTCCAATCCGGTCTTCTTAAATACAGGTTGTCTCCAAGCCATAGCATAAAGTCTGGTTTCTTGGTTAAGATAGATTCGAAGATATTTAACTCCTTGCCAAAAGGCTCTCCTTTTCGATCAAATAGACGCTCATTAATATAAGTACAGCTACCAAAAGCAAAGCTAAAATTGGGAGGAATACCTTCCTTTTGCCAAAATAGTTGAGAGCTAAAGACTCCTTCTACAATAGGTTTTTCTTCGTCAATTTTGCGAATAAGGTAGCGGTATTCCTTCCCTGGACTTAGATTTTTAGCAACTAGATGTGCAGTAAAACCATCCTCTTCACGAGTTATAAAATCGTCACTTTTAGTTTGCGATGAGTCGTCTTTTAAATGATAAAGAAAAGTTAATTGTTGCTCGGAGTCGGTTTGAATCCAAATTGCAACTTCATTCATGGTCTTATAACCTAACATCGGGCCAGATATGATTTGATTGAGACAAAGGAGGGGTCCTAAAATGAAAATTGCTAATAAGATATATTTCATAAGGAATTAGTATAAAAAGGCCCTGAAGAGCATTCTTCAGGGCTTTAAAGATAATCTAGTTATTCTAGAATAGTTGTTTTAGTGCTCTTATTAGTTAGCTTGCAATACCTTTTGTTAAGGGACTATAGTTTAGCAAATTCCGCTTGTAAGTACTTAATATAAGTTTGTTTATCAAATGAAATACTATCTATACTGAGCAATGTTTTTATCAATTTCTTTTATAAAGTTATCATAGCCTATTTTCTTTGCGTTTAAGCAAGGACGTTTCACATTAACGGATTCAAAATAGTCTTTAAATTTAAATCCGTTACCGTAACCCTTATCACTGAATTCAGCCCATGTATTAGGGATGTTATAGGCATCTGATAAAATTATTCCATGTAAACTACTTGAAATAATAGTTTCACATTGGAGGAGTTGATCTACAAAGTATTTGTAATCATCACCGCATAATATATCAATATATAAAACATCGTCCCTTTAGCATAGTTGTTTAACTATGTTATGATTGGCATCAACATAATGTGGAATTACACCTATTTTATATGTTTTATTAACTTTTGGCGAGTAGAATAAAGGGAGCAATAAAGCAGGGTCTCCATAAACAGAGGGGCACTCTACTTTGTTGTCTAAAACTAGCTGCCTAGTAAGTGGCCCCCTTACTGATATTATTTTTTTCGGTTTATTCTTAAATACCAAGCTAGCCCCCATACTTCCGGCTCCTAATACAATAGAACCCGAATCACAGAATCTCATTATGCTTCCAATAAATAAAAATTTTGCTTTTTTATAGGGCTTATACCATAACTAATCGGAGTCTTATTAAATAACATTTTAAAAAGAGGCATGTTTAAAGCATCTCCAAAATTACGGTTCATGCTATAACCTGCTATTAGAGGAGGGCTTAATAATCTATATTTAAAGAAACTTTGTAAATAGTGTTTTTTACCCTTTCCCCAGTCATTCATTGTTGTGGCGTTGGGTAGAAACATGTGGTATAACTTACTTATTGTCTTCATTGTAGGATAAAGATTTTTTATAGTCTAGCATTGAGGTAAATTTTATCAAAACATGAATCAAAAAAGGGATGATGGTGAAGAAGAATAAAATCTTTTTCATTTTTAAAAATGAATATAAATTAGGACAAAAAAACCCTGAAGAATGCTCTTCAGGGTCGTTTTATCAAAAAAAAGTGACTATTGAGCCGCTTCTTCTGTTGCTTCTTCCACTATAGTAGAGTCAGTCACAGTTGAATCTGTTACAGTTGAATCCATAACGGCCTCTTCCACAACCTCAATAACTTCATCCATAGAGCTGTTCATTTCTTCCATGAGATCTTTTGCCTCATCTTCTGCGTTTGAGGTGTCTTTTTTCGCTTCGCCACATGCAACAGCTGAAAATAAAGCTGCAACAGCAAAGAGGGTTAAAAATTTTTTCATTGTTTTTGTTTTGATTGATATTTAGCGACAAATGTAGATAAATATCAATCAAGAACGAACTAGTTGAAGAATTGACTGTATCCTTTTATATGAAGGAAAGAAGATTTACCTTTGAAGAACAATTTTTAACACTAAAAAATATACGAAAATGGCTTTTGAATTACCAAATTTAAACTATAGCTACGACGCTTTAGAACCACATATAGATGCAAGAACAATGGAAATCCACCACACAAAGCATCATGCTGGTTACACTTCAAAACTAAATGCAGCAATTGCTGGAACAGATTTAGAAGGAAAATCAATTGAAGATATTTTATCAGGAGGAGAGCTTTCTGCAGGAGTAAGAAACAACGGAGGAGGATTTTATAACCACAGATTATTTTGGGATATTATGTCTCCAAATGGAGGAGCTAACCCAACTGGTGAAGTTGCTGAAATGATTGATGCTGCTTTTGGATCTTTCGAAGAGTTTAAAACAAAATTTAGCAATGCTGCAGCTACGCAATTTGGTTCAGGTTGGGCATGGTTGTGCTACATAGATGGAAAATTGGATGTTTGTTCTACACCGAATCAAGATAATCCATTAATGCAAGGTGGATGTGGAGGCACTCCTATCTTAGGAATTGATGTATGGGAACACGCTTACTATTTGAACTATCAAAATAGAAGACCAGACTACATCAATGCCTTCTTTAATGTAGTGGATTGGAATAAAGTAACAGAGCACTTAAACAACGCAAAGTAATTGATTAAATATTTTTTAATCATAGTATTCGGAATATCTACTTTCTCGGCTTTTGCAAGCCAGAAAGTAGATATTTCTATTTTACCTCAACAGGATATTTTAAAATCTGTAGAGCTTGCACTTGAAAACGATGCAACAAGCGTGACTCAGCCAAAGTTTAAAAAACTGAAGGCAGTTTTATTAGCAGTTTTTTTAGGCCATTTTGGTGTCCATCGAATTTATTTGGGCACTGCAGCAAACGTTCCAGTTGTTTATTCGCTTACGCTTGGCGGTGGCTTTGGCCTCTTACCTTTATTAGATATTGTTGCAATACTTACAACCGAAGATCTGGATAAATACACCAATAACGATAAAGTGTTCATGTGGAGCAAATAGCTACTAGTGCTTTTTAAGCCACTCTTTTAACTATTTTACTGAACCGATAAGCTAAGCCAGTGAACAGCACCAAAGCAATTATTGCAAAGATATAAGTCTCATTAGTCGTTCCAATCTTTTCTAAGTCCTCTTCCATTCCATTTTCACTCAAATAATAGGCGATTAATACAGCAAATGTATTGTTTAAGAAATGAGCAAATATCGGGAACCATAAGCTTTTCGTCCAATAAAATAAGTATCCGAAAAAAGCACCTAAAATCATGCGAGGTAAAAAGCCAAAAAACTGAAAATGAACAAAACTAAAAATAATGGCAGCTAACCATATCCCAATATGATGATTGTTTGAATTTTTGGTTAAAACCTGTTGAATAACGCCTCTAAAACAGAGTTCTTCGCCTATTGCAGGCAAGATACCAATCAATAAAATATTTACTATTAAGTCCTGAATTCCCTCCATTTTCAGGAAAGCCTTTGTTTTCCTCATGGCTTCATCTTCTGCTAAACGCATCCATTCTTCCAGCCCGTTTAAAAAATCAGGAAGAACTAATAGTTTATTGATTTCAACCCCAACATTAATAAGAGGAAGAAATGCTAGGAATAGCAGAATGACATAAGGTAAAAATGTATGAGAAGGGTTTGAATTTAGTTTAAAAAAGGAAATAGGATTCTTTCGATATAGTAGAGCAAAAACAATTGGTGGAACAACAAACAACCCAAAGCTGTTAAAGAATAGAACAACTTTAGTAATTCTGATTGACCTTGCTGAATCCAATGTATCTATTGCTGAATAAATCTCTCCAATAGAGAGCTTGAAAAAGAGTAGAACTATTCCAAAAGACAGCAAGGAAAAAATAAAACCACTGAGCAAAGAGAGAGCAGTTAAAACGAGTAGTTTAGAAAATCTAGTTTGAAGAAAGTCCAAAAGTTGAAAAGGATTATTAAGTAACTTTGCCCAAAATTAAAGGCTTGCCAAAGATAGGAAATATAGATCTGGGAGAATTCCCATTGCTACTTGCACCAATGGAAGATGTGAGCGATCCGCCATTTCGCGCGTTATGCAAAGAGCAAGGAGCTGACTTAATGTATACTGAATTTATTTCTTCAGAAGGCTTGATTCGAGATGCTGTTAAAAGTGTTCAGAAATTGGACATTTTTGAATACGAAAGGCCGATTGGGATCCAAATTTTTGGGAACGACATCGAGTCAATGAAACGAGCTACAGAGCTAACAGAGGCAGCAAATCCAAATATTATCGATATCAACTATGGCTGTCCTGTTAAGAAAGTAGCTTGTAAAGGAGCAGGAGCAGGAATTTTACAAGACATCCCTAAAATGGTAAAGATGACCGCGGAGATTGTAAAATCGACTCATTTACCAGTTACCGTGAAAACACGATTAGGATGGGACGATGACACAAAATACATTGTGGAGGTTGCTGAAAGGCTGCAAGATGTGGGGATTCAAGGAATTTCAATTCATGGGAGAACTCGAAAACAAATGTACAAGGGCGAAGCTGATTGGAGTTTGATTGCAGCAGTAAAGGAAAATTCTAGAATGACCATTCCGATATTTGGAAATGGAGATGTTTCTTCACCTGAGATATCAGTTGAGAAACGCAATAAATATGGGGTTGATGGGATAATGATAGGGAGAGCAAGTATTGGATACCCTTGGATTTTTAGAGAGATTAAGCACTTTTTTGCTACCGGAAAATTGTTAGCTCCTCCAACGATGGCAGAAAGAATAGAAGCAGCCGAACGTCACCTTGAGATGTCCGTTAAATGGAAAGGAGAAAAAGTAGGAATAAATGAGATGAGAAGACATTATACCAACTACTTTAAGGGAATTGCAAATTTTAAAGAGCACCGAATAAAATTAGTTACTCAGGACTCTCATGAAGTTATAAAAGAAGTGTTCGAAGAAATAAAAGCCAAATATTCAGGAGAAGAAATGTCTTTAGTTTAAACCTTTGTTAAATTCCTTACAGGGTACCAAGAAGTTAAAAAGCCAATAATAATAACGGTGATTAAAATGTAAATCAATTCAATTGGATTTAAACTAATTGGGTAATACTCAACAATTCCCCCTTCGATTCTCAAAAGACCTACATGTTCTTGTAGCAGACAAACTATTACTCCTAAACCAATACCTACTCCAGCTCCCGTTAGGTTAATTAACATTCCTTCTAGAAAGAAAACATTTCGAATCAGACTATTTTTAGCTCCAAGACTTTTAAGCGTCGTAATGTCTTTTTTCTTTTCAATAATCAGCATGCTTAGGGAGCTTAGAATATTAAAAGCAGCAATAATTAAGATGAACACAAGAATTAAAAAAGTAACCCATTTTTCTGTTTTACTCGTTTTGTACATGATTTCATTAAATTGAAACCTGCTTTTTACAGAAAAGTCTTCTCCAATTTTAGATTGAATGATCTTACTTACCCGCTCTATATCTGCACGATCGTTAACACTTACTTCTACTGCAGTTATTTCATCATCATATTCTAGCAAATCCTGAACAAAACGAAGCGGAACAAGAATGTATTTGTTATCATATTCAGGACTGAGATAAAAAATGCCTGCCGGAGCAATCATTCTTCTATACACTGAATTCATAGGATTTATGGTAGAAACAACACCTCTTTTTGGAGCGTATATTGTTAAATTTTCAGCAGCCCCTTTACCCAGGAATAATCCAAGTTGGCTAGAAACCCCATAACCACAGATAGCGTAGTTTATTCCCTCTTTTTTAAGGATTAGCTGGCCGTCGACCAAGGCGCTATCTAGTTGAGCCATTTTAAGGAAAGAATCCTCAACACCTTTTAATTGAACAATACTTTGCTGTTTCCTATACCTTACTACACAAACCTCTTTCAGTACTTGCGAATAATTTTCTACTCCTTCGGTGCTGCTTATATCTTCGAAATTGATAGTTGAAGCAGAAAATGTCTTGCCTTTTTTAACTTCAATTCGAATATCAGAATCAAAAGATTCGAACAAGGATTCTACCAAGCCTTCCAAACCATTAAAAGCAGAAAGCACCACTACCAGAGCGAAAGAGCCAATAGCCACACTAATTACTGAAATCCAAGAAATAACATTAATAGCATTTTGTGACTTTTTAGCCACTAAATAACGCTTAGCAATGTAAAAGGGTAGGTTCAAGGGTTTATTTTAAAAGCAGATCAATTTTTTCAGCATAATCAAACGAATCATCTAAATAAAAATACAATTCAGGAATATGGCGTAGCTGTTGCCCGACTTTTTTCCCAAGCACATACCTTATTTCCTTGGACTGTTTTCTGATTTGTTCAATTACCTCTTCTTTGTTTTGAGCTGGAAATAAACTCAGGTAAGACCTTGCAATTCCAAGGTCAGGGCTCACCCGAACTTGAGTTACTGATATCAATAGATTAACTCCTAAATTCACTTCACGTTTAGTAAAAATATCTCCTATTTCTTTTTGTAAAAGTCGAGATACTTTTTGCTGTCTTATACTTTCCATATTCGCAACAAAGTTAAGAATTCCGAAGCCTTCTGTGCTGTAAGAAAACCGTACCCTGTAAATTGACTAATTTCGCATAAATTCCTTACGTCGATGAAAATTAGCGGATTTAGTTTTGGTAGAAATACCTCAAAATTATATTACCCCATTAAAGAATCTATTCTCTCTATACTGCCTATTTGCGACGAATTCATATTCGTACTCGGGAAAGGAGACGAAGATGACAATACTTTAGAGATTTTAAAAAGCATCAACTCACCTAAATTGAAGATAATACATTCTGAGTGGGATACAGATGCATTTCCGAATGGAATGGAAAATGCACACCAAACTGATCTTGCGATTTCTCATTGCACAGGAGATTGGCTGTTTTATGTGCAGGCAGATGAAGTAGTGCATGAGAAGTATTTGCCACACATCAAGAGCCGTTGCGAAGAACTATTGAATAATCAAGAAGTAGAAGGCTTATTGTTCAAGTATCGTCACTTTTTTGGAGATTACAAACACTATATAAACCATCATGGATGGTATCAAAATGAAATTCGAATTGTAAAAAATAAACCAGAGATTCATTCATTTGAATCTGCACAATCATTTAGACGAATCCCAAATTTTGATGGGAAAAGCTATCGTAAACAAGAAGGCACGTATTTGTTAAGAGTAGCTCCTTTAGAGGCATATATCTATCATTATGGGTGGGTAAGACCTCCAATATATATGCAGAGTAAAAAGAAAGCATTAGATAGCATTCATAAAGGAGACAAAAAAGCCGAAGATTTATACAAGGATCGTGAAGCGGAGTTTGACTATGGACCTCTGAAAAATATGCTCCAGTTTAAGGAAACACACCCTGCAGTAATGGCAGATAAAATGAAGGATTTTACCTGGGCATCTTCTTTGAACTATACATCCAATAAAAAACCTGATCGTCCGCTCTTTAAGCACGAGAAATTGAAATATAGAGTTGTTTCTTGGGCTGAAAGAAATTTAAACAGAGGAAAACACTTTTTCCCCTTTAAAAATTGGGAATTGCTCAATAAATAACACATCCTATGAAAAGTCTAGCCAAGGTATTACGATACATTAAATCGTATAAGCTTCATGCTTTATTAAGTGTAATATCAAATATATTTTCGGTCGTATTTAATTTATTATCGTTTTTAGTACTAATCCCCTTTCTAAAACTGCTTTTTGGAAAATCTGAGCCAGTTTTGGAGAAACCAGAATTTTCGTGGACAGCAGGTTATATCTCTGATTATATTAGTTTTGAAATGACTCCCTATATAGAGAGTAATGGTTTAATGGGAGCTCTTTATTACTTATGCATTGCTGTAGCCGTTTTATTTTTCTTAAAGAACCTATCCAGATACCTTTCGAAATACTTTTTAGCAACCATTAGAAGTGGAGTCGTAAGAGATATAAGAAGGGATGTTTATGGTAAAATATTAGAACTTCCTCTATCTTTTTATTCTGAAGAAAAAAAAGGAGACATTATTAGTAGAATAACTGGGGATGTTCAAGAGGTAGAATGGTCAATAATGAACTCTTTGGAAATGTTATTCAGAGACCCAATTGCTATTGTTCTTTCGTTGGTATTTATGATTTCTATCAGCCCTGAATTAACCATCTTCAGCTTTATTTTGCTTCCAATTAGTGGAATTATTATTGGAAGAATTGGTAAGAGCTTAAAACGTACTTCGAGTAAACTTCAAATTAAAATGGGAGAGTTACTTTCAAATGTGGAGGAGACGCTCACTGGGCTGAGAATTATCAAATCCTTTAACGCAGAAAGTCAAAGTAATTCGAGGTTTGGAGATATAAATGAGAGCTATCGAAAAACCATGAAACGGATGTTTCATAAAAGAGACTTAGCTTCTCCGATGAGTGAGTTTTTAGGTTCATTGGTAATGGTTACTCTTTTATGGTTTGGAGGGTCAATGGTTGTTGATCCTGAAATTACATTTAATGGAGAAGATTTTATAGCATACATCACCATGTTTTCTCAATTATTAAACCCCGCTAAATCTTTATCTACAGCATATTACAACATTCAAAAAGGTGCTGCGTCAACGGAAAGAATTGATGCAATTATTAGTGCAGATAATAATATAAAAGACGCTCAGAACGCTCGTTCAATTTCAGAATTTAATCAATCTATCGAATATAAAAACCTTAGCTTCTCTTATGGAGATGTTGATGTATTAAAGAATATTAACCTGACAGTTTCAAAGGGTAAAACTGTAGCATTGGTTGGTCAATCAGGAGGAGGAAAATCAACAATGGTGGATTTGCTACCTCGATTCTACGATCCGAAAGAGGGAGGAATTTCTATTGATGGGCAAGATATTCGAGCGTATAAAATCAAAGATGTAAGAGCTTTGATGGGAGTAGTTTCTCAACAATCAATCTTGTTTAACGATACTGTTATTAATAACATTGCTTTGGGTGTTGAAAACCCTACAATGGAAGCAGTTGTTGAAGCTGCAAAAATTGCAAATGCCCATGAATCCATAGAAAAATTGCCTAAAGGCTATGAGACCAATATTGGTGATGGAGGTGGAAAACTTTCTGGTGGACAACGACAGCGTTTAAGTATTGCCAGAGCTGTCTTAAAAAACCCTCCAATCATGATCCTGGATGAAGCAACGTCTGCTCTAGACACAGAATCTGAAAAGTTGGTTCAGGATGCTCTTTACAAACTAATGAAAAACAGAACATCTGTTGTAATTGCTCACCGATTGTCAACCATCCAGCATGCAGATGAAATTATTGTGATGCATGAAGGCGAAATCGTGGAAAGAGGAACTCACGAAAACCTCATTGCGCAATCTGGAGTGTATAAAAAACTTACGGACTTACAGACATTTTCTTAGGACTCAACTTTACTTCGATTCGACGGTTGATATAGCTTACTCGGCAATAATATATTTACATTTGTCGAAACAATATTATATAGCCTCCGTAAAATTGATCTATTTTTAACACAACCTAACCCGAATATTTATGTTCGCTATCCAACGAATTTCATCGTATGTAATTGCTTTTACATTCTTTAGCGCATTTTTTCTTACTTCCTTTTCTGTTTCTGCACAAGCTCCAGAGAGCATAAATTATCAAGCCATTGCAAGAAACTCAAGTGGAATCGTCTTAGAAGATCAGATGGGAACTGTCACCTTTACAATTTTGTCAGGATCTATTTCCGGTACTGAAGTGTACAAAGAAAGTCATTTTGTAACCACCAATTCATTTGGCTTGTTCAATGTAAAAATTGGTAAGGGAACAAATTCAATTCCAACAAAACCTTTTTCAGCTGTTGATTGGGGAAACAATTCTCATTACCTGAACGTGGTGATTGATTTCTTTGGACCAGAAGATTTAGGAACAACGGAGTTGGTATCGGTACCCTATGCATTGTATGCAAAATCTTCAGGAAATAAAATTAAAGCAGGTAGAGGAATTGAAGTGTTCAATAATGATTCAATTGTAAACGTTGGTGATACATCATCTTCCAATGAATTAATTGATTCGTTGAGATTAGTAGGGAAGGAACTTCGAATTTTTGAAAATAGTATATCGAAGAATATAAATTTAACATCTATCTTGGGCGTAGATTCTCTGCTTTCTTTAGGAGATACAGCAATACAAATTTTTAATGCTGATTTGAGTCGAGATACAATTCAAATAAAACAAGGGGTTTATACCCAAATTGATTCAACTGCAATTGACGCATTAGGTTTTGTGGCAGGACCTCACACAATTGATACTGATACTCAACTGGATTCCTTAGGTATTACGACCTTAGGTTTTGTTGCAGGAGCAAATGCTCAGATTGACTCAACAGGAATCGACGCATTAGGTTTTGTGGCAGGTCCACATACCATAGACACGGATACACAGATCGATTCTACAGGAATTGACGCATTTGGATTTACAGCAGGACCTCACACAATTGATACAGATACTCAATTGGTTTCTCTTGGTATAACAAACTTGGGTTTTGTGGCCGGGGCAGATACTCAAATCGATTCAACAGGAATTGATGCATTAGGTTTTGTA
>JAESST010000298.1 GCA_016763995.1 Flavobacteriales bacterium
CAACTCTACCACATTCCTCACAGACAAGAGGGTAAAGTTTTGATTCTCTATAATCAAAATTGGCGACCTCACAAACAGCTGGTTCGCAATCTTTATGTAAAACTTCTATTAACAATATATCTGAAAGGCTACTTTGGTTGGTTAAAATTGTTTCTAACAAAGTCACAGGAATAATGTCGGGGGTTGACATTATTTGCAATAATATATCTTCTGTAAGAGGGAGTTGAATACTGTTTAGGTAATGTTTTAGTGCCTTTTTCTGAACCATTACACTGTTCGTTGCTAAGAAATACAATATGTTGTCACTCAAAGTATCTTGTTTAGAAAATAAGTTCAAAAAGTAAAGCTTCTTCCACTCTGAATAAAAAGTAGAGTTTGACAAAATACTGGTGATCATTTGATCTGTTAGAGGCGAATTGTTTAAAATGAGTTCCTCTACAGATTCATAGCTTTCAGCCTCGGTAATAATTTCTGATAGTTCTTCATTCTCTTCCGAAGTAATGGGGTTTACGTAACCACTATACCCACTCCCTTGTTGCGGAGGAGAATTGCTTTCTGGGTTCATAGTGCCTTGTCCACTTGCAGTGCAGGCGTCTGGGTCGAATTCCTTTTCACTTTTTCGTTTCAGTGCCACAAACACACTCTTCCTTTTTCCAGTAGAGGCTGGGTATTCTTGATCGAAAAATAAGTTGCCCGCAATGTTGATGTCTATTGGAGTAGTACTGTTTTGATCATTAAATGCTGTTATATGAGCAGCTGTTGCAAATTTTTCATAATAAAAATCCATGTAATCAAATTTCCAATTGAAGGGTCTTCTGTTTGGTCTACTAAATCCATCAACGTAGGCAATAACAGTTTCATATTCATAATTGCTTTCTTTAATTAAAGTATGATCAGCATTAAACTGCTGAGTCCGCTTAATTTTTCCGCCCGCATACAAGTTTATATTGGAAAGGTCTGTTGCCGCACCTTGAGCTATGCTTGTATAATGTTCATACACTGTATAGTTCCTTTTTCCATTCACTGCCGGTTCTTTTACAGTGGTGTAACGGTAGCCTGTCCGTCCAAAAGCGAGCTGTGTTTTATCAAAATCAGCATTAGGCAAAATAATTGATTGTGAAGAAGGAGTGGAGGCAAATTTATCAGCATGGTGACTATATTCATAGATCCATGAGCGTTCTTTGTTATTCCCAATTTCTTCAGTCAGCTTTTTTACTTTTGCAGTAAACTGTGTTACATTCTGTCCACCTTTAGTAATTGCTAAGGTATATGGACGAATAAAAGTTCCCGCAATATCATTGGTATCATTATCAAAAGGGTAATAGCTAATGTTAGTTTTTTTACCTAATGCATTATGAGTTTCATCTAATAGAAAGAACCAGCCCAAGCTATGTGTTGAACTGTTGTAATTCAACTTTCGGTCTGCACTATAGCTGAAATAAGTGCTTGGCGTAACTGTTGAGTTTGAAAGTGTTCCACTACCACTTGCATTAACTGGAATATTTTTAATCTCCTCAAGCAAATAGTATGTTTTCATTTGGCGTGCACTACCCAAAACATAAGGATCAGAGACAGGAACATCATTGTATGCTCTGTTATCAATGCCTAATACATTTTGCATATCATAACTCAAATCTACCTGACTTGTAAGTGTAGCACCAGTTAAGTCTCTTGTGCTTACCCTGCCAGAATAGGTATAGGTTTTTACTGACTTTAGCATATAGGGGTTTTTGCTGTACCTTACAATTTTCACATTTGATAATGAGGCAGCACCTGCTAAAGTGGGTTTATTATTGTTCGTATTTAATCGGTCGAACCAAAACCCATAAGTCGGTGATGCATTCGTAATGTCAACGTTGGACATAGGTTGATATACTTTGCGCATCATATCCCAAGGCATGCCGATACCAAAATTTTGGGAAATTGCTTGGTAGTCGGGAGCTGACCATAAGTTATTAGAGTTTAAATCAAAAACTCTTCTTCGGTAAGCATTGTAGGCAGTAGCACCTGCGGAGCCATTCCTTACTGCTGATTCATTCATATTAAAAGTATGATCTGAATTAGCAGGCCCAACCTGCAGAAAAAATCCGTTGTATGAATCGGGAAGGTTAGGCATTACAAAATAATTCGAGGTATTAATGGTAGTTTGAGTTGAAGAAAACGTGCTGTTTCCTGCAGTATTCCACTTAACAGCTGAATTGAAGGTAGAAAAAATTGATTCTTTTGCTGGAGCATTTGCTCCAGTATAATTAGAAGGGTGGATGTAATCTATCCCATTTGCATAAGTACTGATGTTTAAGGAGCCCGGACCAGTTACTAAATTGATATCAAAATTACAAAATGCATCATTGGAAGAATTTGAAAGCGTAGATTGGATTTCGTATAATTCGCCTGGAATCCAAGCCTCAGAGGTTGAAATTCTATCTGACTCCAAATACCCGTGATCGAAACTAAGGCTAGAATTGGTGGAAGTAATTTCCTCAGGATGATACTTTTTGAAATTTCCTCCACTAGTGAGGTCTGCTAAATAGGGATCAAATTTCCCTATATCACCTACTACTCCATCAATTGTATTCGATTGGGCGGTAGCAATCGTTGTTAAACGATCATGCATGCCATGTAAGTACCTTTTCCAATGGTTGTAATTTGATGGAGCATAAACTGTTTTGAAGTTATACATCGAATCTTTACGGTCTATGTTGGAAAGTCTAAAATCCAGCATATTAGTTCCAAAGTCGTCAGTTTTATATTCCAGTACAATTCGATCTCCATTTGAAATAGGGTCAAAACTAACAACCTCTGTTAGCAAGATATCTCTGTAAACATTTAATGTAGGGGGTTTTTGAGAAGCGTATTGTTGGTAACCCTGTTTAATGCCAGCTTGCTGAAATTCTTTGTAAAAATCAAATTTTCCAAAACGATCATATTTAAAGAAAATCTTCTGTCCTGGAAGATTTTTATTTGAAATCTCAGTGCAGTACCATCTGAGTACTTCTAATTTAGGAAAAGTTTGCTGAAGTATTTTTGGGAAATTAGATTGAAATGATGCCTCAGTAGTGGGGTAATTTAAAATGCCACTTTTATTTGCAGCAGCTCTTACTGAAGTAATTGAGTTTCTAAAGCGATATAAAGTTCTGTCTTCTAATCTAACTTCCCATGTGCTGCCAAGTAATTTTATTTCTGCGTATTTATCGAATACCTTCGGCATGAATACCGGCATTCCGTCGTCGTCTAATTTTTTAAAGATTGCTTCACAATTCAGTTTACCAGGAATGTTTACTTGAATTGAGAAAGCATAGGGCAAGCCTTCATTGATTCCATAATTCACAGAATTACCGGAAGAGTTCCCTGACAGAAAAGTAGCAATTTCTGCTGCAGTATGTTCTCGGTATACTTCTGAGGAAATTGAAATTGTTGGGATATTTATATTCCAACCTTCACCATAAGGAATTCCTTTAGCGATTGGTTCTGTTCCTCCTCCTGTTAAACTTGAAGCGTAAGAAAGGTCTAAACTAAAAGACAAGCCTCCAGGAGTTGAAATAGCTCCCAAAGTATAGTTGCCCCGATAGACTCCTGTAAAAAGATTGACATTACCCCCAAATTGATCTGCCGTTACATTTTGAGGCTCTACCATTCTTGGACTTGGATCACCAGGCTCTCTTCCTCCAATAATTTGGGCAGAAAGGCTATTCAATAAAAGAAAAGTAGTAGCTAAGAAAGAAACAATTTGAAAAGAGAATTTCATAAGAAAATTGTTAATTGGTTAAACATTCATAATAACGAACCATTATCATGAACATTTATGCCTCTCCCAAAACAATTCATTCACAACTGGTATTTGTTATTTTATAGAATATAAACTTCCTCATCTTTTTTAATGAAAAAAACAGGTATAAATACCTGTTTTTTGTCTTTATTTCATTGGGATTAGAGATGGGGTAGGCATTTATTTTTGCGTTATAGGTTGATAGCTTGAGTGTTATCGATATATCGAAAAAAGCTAACCAAATTTTGGCATTTCGGAAGATTTACGAACATTTCAAAAAAGAGAAGATGAATTGAATTCCATTTCAAAGCTTCTTTTAAAGGTGAATTGCGAAAACCCTGAGGAGAAACGTTAGGAGGGTGATGCTGGCGAATTATAACCGTTCAAAAGTACGGGTGAATTAGTACAGCTACTTTATTTCAATCTTTAGTGTTGGTTTTGTAAACGAATCAAATACCACTTTTTCATATTTAGGAGACCCAAAAGGGGCTTTTACTCCATTAGAAAAAGCAGTTGGTTCGCTTGGGATACCGATGAATTTATCCATCTTGAAATTGGAATTAATATCATGAAAAGCAGCTAAAGCATACTTTCCTTTAGGCAAAGAATAATGTATGTTCTTCACAGAAGATTGTTGTACTCTAAAGGTCTCAGATTTCTCTCCAATAAGTTTCTGGTAGTTTTCTTCACCTTTAATAAGAGTATAAAACAAGTAGCCTTTTTTCTTTTTTACATTGAATTCAATGGCCAAATCTTTATGGTGTTTTGAATAGCTGTCATCCATCACTAATTTGCTAGGGTTTATCATGTGAGCATTTGCCATTTCTCTGTTGAGCATAATTTTAGCTTGGTCTAATGCTTGGTCTAACAACTCCCGATTCATTTCAGGTGTAATTGTTTTCAGGTGAATAAAATCTAGGTTAATGTCCATGGTATAATTAGGAGCTCTTCTATCAAAGTCCATAGATTTGAGTTCTAATTGTTTGACTCTTTTGTTATCATAGGACTTAAAATGAATTGTTAAAGCTTTCAAATCGTAAACTATTGTCCAATAGGTTTTGTATTGTTTTTGATCTTCAGCACTTTCTGCAAGAATGTTAAACATGCCTTTTACAGATTGTATTCTTTTTGAATCTGCCTTCGACATTAATTGACAAAAACGATCAGGAGATTTTCTTGACTCAGGATTGATACTATCTTTATGTTCTTTGTAATATTTGAGAGAGCCTAAATAGTTGCTATTGGTTAATACCTGAAATTTCTCTTCTGTATTACTAACTACTGCCTTCCCTTCTACAAAATCTACAACAAATGATCTTCCGCCCCTATCTGCCACAATATAGTGGAGCTTAGCATTAATAGGGTTGATGCTTACAGAATCTAAAAAATACTGAACCTCTGCTGCTGTTTTGTAATTATCTAACTGGTATTGAATCCATTCTAATTCAGAAAGGCTAGGCATTCCATTCTCTTCATAATAACTTTCTGAATACCACAACATTTCAATAGCAAGTCCTCGCTCATTTATTCCCCCATAAGGAAATTCTTTTCCAACTTGATTAAACGTTAAGGAACCATACTTTGAAGTCCAACTAGCAAGGTGTTCGGAGTCGGTGCCATAAGCAGTTTTTTTGACTCCACGATTATTTTTAATCACTATGCCAGCGCCGCTGTACCAGTCAAAGTTTTTTCCAAGCAACATGGCATCTTTCTTTACAAGAACAGCAGAACAAGCAAAAGATGAAAAGCTGGTGAGCAGGAAACTGAATGCAATTAAAAGTACGTGACGTTTTTTCATGTGGCTGATTTAAAATTTGATAGCTTTTTGAGTCGTGGTAAAAGAGTTTTGGACTAAAAGCTCATGCATTATTTTTTCCTTCTAAAAGCGTATCATTTTTGAAGTATTACTAGAGTTAAAAATTCTAATTTGAAACATGTGCTAGAAAAACAATAAGGTAAGTTGAGACGCATAAAATACTACTAGAATCCAAAGTTTGAAAAAGCTTTTGCTTTTTAGACGGGGAAAAGTTTAAAAAGTAGCCTATGCACCAGAAACAAAATGCTGATAAAATATCGAACCAGTCAAAAGTGCCATTGGTGAGTCCTATTAATTGAAATATTTCCAAGCTAATAGCAAAAATGAGAGGTAAGAAAGAAAGATGAAAGGCGCGGTTTCTATGGGTAATAAAAAGACCTTTAGAAGTAAGTGTGACAGCTAAAACCCATAAGCCTTCAGGTAGAGAAAAGATAAAAAAAGTAGGGAGATGAATGGCATTAGAAATGATCGTTTTAAGTTCAAAGTAAAACTCTGAGCTAAATAAGAAACTAAAAAGTTCATTTACCACTGTTTGTTCGCTTCGGTAGAAGAGATAGA
Organism: Flavobacteriales bacterium; assembly: GCA_016763995.1. Lineage (GTDB taxonomy): Bacteria > Bacteroidota > Bacteroidia > Flavobacteriales_E > Vicingaceae > NORP294. Next base: position 6,141 of record JAESST010000298.1, read on the forward strand.
CAAATAAGCTCACTATTAAAGAGCTAAAGATAATTGGGTTTTGAATGGAATTACTTTTCAAAGACAAGGAGACGATAGTTATTTAGTAGCCCAAATTTAAGAGCTTTGAGGCACTTTAAAGTGTTTAATTCAGTTAAGTTTTCCTGTTGGAAGAAAGAGTTGAAATGAAATAATTTTGCAATAGGTTGAAATAAGATTTCAATTTTTCCAAGAAAGGAATTTTCAGTAAAATGATTTAGGATAATCAACTTTCCATTTGGCTTTAATACTCGAATTGCTTCTCGAATGATTTGATTGGGGTCTTTGCTTATGCTTAAGAGATGAGCAGCAATAACATAATCGAATTGATGATCGTTAAAGCTTAGAAATTCAGCATTCATTTTTAAGAGCTCTATTTTTTTAGAGTTCACTTTTTTAGCCTGCTCCAGCATGCTTAATGAAGTATCAATGGCAGTGATGTCTTGATGCTTGTAATGTATTAGATAATTGCCTTGTCCGACTCCTAATTCTAATAAACTCCCTACTGGTTGTGCATTTACCTCATCTACTAATCTTTTCTTGTGTTGTTTTAAAAATGAATCAATAATGGGATAAAAGAAAGAAATTCGATTGTAGAAGTTGGTCGATCTGGATTGCAAAATATCGATTCAGAGTTAGATGAAGGTTTAACCCGCCTTATGCGTTAGAATGTAATGATGAGTGTTGAAAGTACAATAAAATAAGGTCTTTATAAAATTTAGCATAGTATTTACGACGGTTAATTTTATAAAGGCAACAAAGTGCCTTATTTTGAAGTAGTCTCAGGTTAATAGATTTTCTAAGGCTTAAGAGGGGGTTGGCTAGAATAGATTCTAAAGCTTTGATGAAAAGCTATAGACAAGTGACAAATGAATACTTTTGCGTTTCAAAATTAAGAGGCTTGGAATCGGACAAAAAGTTAACGGAGAACACAAAAAAGATCTCAAAAGAGGAGTTAGAACAATGCCTTGCGGTATTAAGTCAGTTAGTAGGAGATAGTGATCCTTTAGCGATGTTAGATGAAAAGCAAAGAATTGAGTTGTTGAAATCGGCAGGAATCATTTCTAGGCCTGATCGAGAAGAATTAAGGAAACGACGCAAAACTTTGAATAAAAAGCGAAAGCTAGAGCTTAGGGAAAAAGACAGAAAGGCAAGGAGTACAACAGGAATACGATCAGCACGAACAGCTTCAGTATTTGTTGCGCCTGATCAGTTGCTATTACAAGAAGCGAGAAAAGAAATAGGAGAGCAAGAAATTAGCTCTCCAAGAAACTGTTATGTCTGTAAAACAGAATTTACAAAACTTCATGCTTTTTACGATACGATGTGCAAAAGCTGTGGGGATTTAAATTATGCCAAGCGTTTTCAAACTGCCAACTTAAAAGGGCAGGTTGCATTAATGACAGGCTCTCGATTAAAAATAGGATATCATGTAACTCTCATGTTATTGAGAGCAGGAGCTACCGTGATTGCAACGACTCGATTTCCTGCAGATTCTGCTATTCGTTTTGCGAAGGAAAAGGACTACCAAAAATGGTGCGATCGATTGCACATTCATGGCTTAGATTTAAGACATACTCCTAGCGTAGAATTATTTTGCTCTTACATTGAGCAGACATACGAAAGGCTCGATATTTTAATTAATAATGCAGCGCAAACTGTTCGCAGGCCTCCTGGCTTTTATGCACACATGATGGAGTTAGAAGAAGCTCCTACCGGTGCTCATTCTTTAGAAGTGCAACACTTATTGAGAAGTCATGAAAATTGTATTGCCAAAATATCAGGCGTTAGTGGAGTAGCAAAGGATACCTCTTCTTTAGCCGTAAGTTGGAACGAAAAGGCCCCTGGAATTGGATTACGTTCATCGGCACAATTGTCGCAAATTCCATACAGTTACGATGGAGCAGTTCAAGACAGAGAAGTTTTTCCTGAAGGGAAACTAGATGTTGATTTACAACAAGTCGATTTAAGAACAACCAACTCTTGGAGATTAAAGTTAGGCGAAGTTCCGACTCCTGAATTATTAGAAGTTCAGCTGGTGAATTCAATTGCTCCTTTTGTATTGTGTAATCGCCTATCGACTATGATGAAACGAGAGAATACAGGAGTGAAACACATTGTGAATGTAACAGCGATGGAGGGAAAATTCTATCGTTTTAAGAAGGAGCCAAGACATCCACATACCAACATGGCAAAAGCTGCTTTGAACATGTTAACACATACCTCAGCAGGAGATTTAGCCAAGTATGGAATTTATATGAATGCAGTAGATACAGGTTGGGTTACCGATGAAGACCCTGCTCAAATTGCGGCCTATAAAGAAGATGTTCACGATTTTCAGCCACCCCTTGATATCGTAGATGGAGCAGCAAGAGTATGCGATCCATTTTTTGATGGAATTAACCGAGGAGAACATTGGTGTGGAAAATTCTTAAAAGATTATTTCCCGATTGATTGGTAATAGGTCGAGCGTGCAAAATTAAGAAGTAGAGAGAGCGGAACTAAGCGTTTGGTAATTCGCAATTAAATTTATTTCTCTTTTTGAATTATAATTTCATAATAAATGCTCTTCTCAATTTTAAATTTTAGTTTTTGTCCTTTCGTTGTAGAATAGGACTGATAAGTTGTCGAAGGGTCAAGTTCAATAATAGTATCATCGACATCAATGTAAATCATTTCATTTTCTATTAAAGGAATTTCTTTGTTCCACTTATACAGCATTTTATCATTTTCGCGATCCATGAAAATTAGTAATTGAGGGGGCTTTTGTTCGTCTAAATACCAATTTAACAAGGGGCTATAATCTTTAGC
>JAESST010000299.1 GCA_016763995.1 Flavobacteriales bacterium
ATTAACAGTAACCGGGCCACAATCGACTACAGCATCTGATGTATAAGAAGGAGTTGGAATCGGAAATACTGATATCGTGTCCAATGTTGTATCTGAACACCCAAAAGCAGTAAATGCAATCATCTGCACTACAAACGTAGTATCAAAATCTCCAGAATTAGAGTAGGTATGAAAAGTATCTCTTGCAAAAACGGGAGATGATCCATCACCAAAATTCCATCGATAAGAAGTCGCATTTGCGGAAGATTGATTTGTAAAATTTACTGTCAATCTAGAACAACCTTGTTTCGGAGTAGAAACAAAATCCGCCGTCGGTCTATTTTCTACCGTCACCATCAATTCGGATGTATCGTTACAAAAACCATTGCTAACAATCTGACGAACAGTATAAGTTCCAAAGGCAGTGTACAAGTGAGTTGGATCTTGTTGTGTAGAAGTTGCACCATCTCCAAAAGCCCAATTATAAGAAGTAATAGGATCTCCTCCTGAAGTTGACAAATCTGTAAACGTTGCTGGAATATTTAAACATACTGAATTGACTGTAAAATTAGATACAGGCGTTTCTCGCACCCGAACTGTTTTCATCTCAGTATCAGAACAACCTCTCATATTGGCAACTACAAGGCTAACATTATAAGTAGAAGGTGCTAAATAAGGTTGTATCGGAGGATTGAGCCCAATAAATGTATTCCCATTCCCAAAATTCCAATTATAACTCACAATTGCACCGCTAGAAGTATTGGTAAATGTTACATCCATGCTATCGCATAAATTGTTGTTATCAAAGCTAAAGTTTGCCGAAGGGCTTGGCAATACATGTAAATCTACATCAGCAGTATCTACACAACCTTGCGCCCCATTAATTCTAACTGCCAGCCGAATGGTATAATCTCCAGTTGTATTATAAGTTCTTGTTTTGTTTCCTCCACCTCCATTTTGAAAGCCAGACCCAAGGTCATAGTTCCAACGATAACGGTTCGCTCCCCCAAATGAACTGTTAATAAAGGTAACGCTCTCTCCTTCGCAAATGGTATCTTTTGTAGCAGTTAAAACTGCCGTTGGTGCATCTGTAATTTGAATGGATATTGTGATGTCATCAAGACCACAAAAGCTACTATCCTGAAGGGTAACAAAATAAGTGCCAATCCCCGGATATGCAATTGGAGGCGGTGCTATAATTGGTGGATTCCATGCCCTCCATTCAATAATTGAATCTCTTCCCAATCCCCAATAATTTCCAAAATTCCATCGTTCATACCGTTGAGATTGGTTTCCTTCTGGAAAGCAATTACGGATAGTGTTATTGGTATATTGAACTACTGTATCAGGATAGCACAACAGGCTTGCTGATGGTGTAATCTGTGCTTCGTCTAAATCCCAAACTCGTAATGGAAAGAACGAAGCAGTTGATGAGCCACAAAAATTTGTTGCTGTTAAGGTTACATTCAACTCACAACTTTGCACCCCAACTCCTGGCAAATAAATATGTAACACTGTATCTCCAAGATTCATAAAGTCATAGGTCTCGGTTGGACTCCCATCTCCAAAATCCCATGTAAAAGTTGTGTTAGTCGAAATTTGCGTACTGCTGTTAATAAATCGAAATTGTACTGGAGTACATCCAAAATTATCATCTCCGGCAGGCAGTTGAATTGATGCCAAAGGATTCCTTTCCAAAACAACCAAACCCATTATTGTACACCCTGTTGAATTATCGGTAATTGATATGGTATAATTTGCAGTCATTGCTGCATAGGCATGCATTTCAGTAGCTGTTGTTAATAAACTTGCACCTGTTGAATTTGGCGAACCATCTCCCCAGACAATGGTATAATTCCCCATATTCCGGTCTGGTTGAATAAAAACAGTAAAGATTCCTGGTGTACAAGAAACAAATTCAGGTGTATCCGTAAACACTCCATTTCCATCTAATACTTGGAGACATTGAGAAAAAGAACTTTGTAAGCCAATTGAAAGGAAAAACAGAAGAAGAAGTAGTAGTCTCTTTTTGTACATCAATTCTAATACGCAGAAGCGTTTGATTAGTTTCTAACTTGAGTCATAATATTTGCTCTTTAGAAGGGCAAAACAACAAACTTTCTCAAAATTAAGTTGATAAATTTAGGATTCTTTGGTTCAGCATCATAAATCTACTCTTGATTTAATTCTAAGCTGATTTGATATTAACCAAATTCTAATTGAAACCTACCAAATTCTAATTGATTACTTACAGAATACTCATTGTCTATTCTTTCTAATTACAAAATGAGCCATATTAGACTGGCCTATCAATTTGAATTTAAAAACTTAGATGACAGCTTTCAGACTTTACAAAAATATTATCCCCAGATTACTTGTCCCTCCTTAACGAAGGTTTAAGTGGTTCTTTAATCGTACTTAATGAATCACCAACAATTACATGAATAACTAATTAACAAAAACTTACACTCTTTATGGAGCTTTCTAAAATTCCATAAAAGAGTAAGAAACTAAAAACAGAATATGAAAAATAGAGTATTACTATCCCTAGCCCTCATTTTGCTAATGTTCTCAAGCCTCTCATCCATCCGTGCTCAAGAGTCGGAACTTGGTATTAGACAGCAATATGAAAGAAATCAAGCATTAATAGTTTCAGAAGAAACAAAAATTGATCGCTACATTAATCAAAACATCAATATCGCGTTACCGCAAGTCGTAATGCACAATTTTGCTATTGGTATTGAGAAACATGAACACGCTGCTACATTTACTGAGTTAGCAAAACAGGAAATGTATACCCAGCTTAGAAGACAATATTGGAGAGTAAACTATTTCCAAAAAAATCCAAAAGCTAGACAACATTACAAAGCCATTGCCGTAGGAAGTTGTACCAATGGAGGTTTTGAAGACACTTTAGGTTTTATTACATACACTGGAGAATCTGCTATAGGTTCAGCAAATGGCTATCAATTAGGAGATTGCGGCATTTTAACAGCTAATTCTGCTTATCAGACCAACCCGATTATTTTTTCACCTAATAATCCAAATACTGCTATTGCTGAAGATTTTTCAATTATGGATGTTGGACCTGATCTCTTAGTTACTACAGGGACTCTCCAAAAAGTATGGGCTGGTAATCATTCTGCCAGAATTAATTCGAACTTAAACGATCCGAATGACCTTAATTCATTAGGGAATCCTTGGCATCCAAACTATAGTGTTAGCAAACTAATTAAGAGAGTTGTATTAAGCGGAGTAGATGAGGAAATCTATTTTAACTATGCATTAGTCATGGTCGATCCTAATAACCACGACGGAGAAAAACCAACTCTTGTTGCTCGCATATTAGATGCTACAGGAAACGAATGCGATCGAATTTGCCATGCGGCTTATTCTTCAGATACACTCTTACTTCCAGCAGTTCCTGGGGGATCAATTCGTTATAAACCTTGGAATTGTCAAAGCTTACAGGCTTGTGGTCAACCTGGGGATACGGTTACACTCGAATTTATTCAAACCGATTGCGGAAAAGGCGGACATTGGGGTTATGCATATATCGATGACATTTGCGATACTTGCTCAGGGCCAACTGACACTTGTAATTACCAAGGAGATATTCAACTATTACCAACAGATACCTGCTCAGGAGATAGCATGCAAGTTTGCGGAACATATGAACTTGCAACAGTTAACTGCACAAATTTCTCCGCATCTGAAATTCGACTATACATTCAACAGAATGGTGCTATAGTGGCAGGACCTCTAACAAATACAAATCCTTCAGGTGAAACTTTCTGTTTTACAGTTACTCCAGGTGATTTACCTGCAGGTAGCATGCCAGGAGATGGATTTGATTTTTACGTAGAAATTGATTTTGTCATAGGATCCAGCACTACTATTGCCAACGATTATCATTCCAATTCAGGATTAAATAACGATTATATTCTAGATGCTCAATGTTGCCCTGAATTTACCCTACTAACTTGTTGTGACTTAACAGGCGTAGGAACAGCAAATCGTGCTGCTTCTGTTATAGATGCAAGAGTTCAAAAAAGCATGGATGACTACAAGAAAGCAGTTGCTGCTCAAAATAGCAACTTCGATGCAGCAGCAGATGGGTGTTGTGATTATTGTGAATATCCAAATGTTGCATTCCCGGTATTCATCTATGACGAAACAGGGACAATGTTAATTGATAATTCCGTTTATACCATTAGCTGGAGCAACGACCCTACAAACAATTCAGCTATTGGAATGGTGTTACCTGACCAATCTGTTGTCGTTACTGTTTCCGGCCCTGATAGCTGTGTATGGACTAAAATTTTCTTGTTCGAATGCTGTCAAGATCCTGGATTACCTGGTATTTGCTGTGATCCAATTGACTTTGAAGTAAATCTTGATTCACTCTGTGATTTTGACCCATGTCAACTACCTAATGTTCAATTCCCAATTCAAGTATCAAGTGACGGTTCTATTATTGGAATACCTGCTTACAGCTTCCAATGGAGTAATGGAACGTTTGGTAGCACAGCATCTGCTTCTCAGAGTCAATTACCCATTACGGTAACAGTAACTGATAATTCAACTGGTTGTACTACTGTTGGAAGTTATGACATTGATTGTAACCCTCCTCCTTGTATTATCAAGACTCCAGATAGTTTAGATTGTTATATTACTCATGGAGGTCAATGGTTATCTTGGAATTCTATTGCAAATGCAGTTGATTATGAAATCGAGTTCTACTATAATGATCCTAGCTGTTGTCCCGCAGGTGGAGCAGGGTCTATTACAATCCCAATCTCAACAGGTGGTTCAGCGAATTATTTCGTTTCCAACTTAACAGATTGCTTCTCTTGGCGAGTAAGATCAGTTTGTGCTGACGGAACAAGATCTGCCTGGAGTAAGAAAAGTTGCTCTTGTGTAGTACCAGCATGTATTATAAAAGCTCCAATCAATTTAAATTGTCAAATAACTCATGGTGGACAAAATTTAACTTCGGCAGCTGTTTTTAATGCTGTAAGTTATGAGATTGAGATTTACAAAAATGATCCGAGCTGTTGTCTCGCAGGTGGAGCAGGGTCTATTACTATTCCTATTCCAGTTAACGGAACAAGCTATTTTGTATCCAACCTTACAGATTGTTTCTCTTGGAGAGTAAGATCAGTTTGTGCTGATGGAACAAGATCTGCTTGGAGTAAGAGAAAATGCTCATGCGGTATATCGGTTTCCTGCTTTATCAAAGCTCCTGAAAATTTAGATTGCACTCTAAATCGCAGTAGTCAATTATTGACTTGGTCATCGGTAAGCAATGCAGTAAGCTATGAGATTGAGTTTTATTATAACGACCCAGCATGTTGTGGCACCGGGAATCCGGGTTCTATTACAATACCAATTCCAGTTAACGGAACAAGTTATGTAGTTTCTACTACTACCAGTTGTTTCTCATGGAGAGTAAGATCAATATGTTCTGACGGAACAAGATCTGCTTGGAGTAAATCTCTTTGTTCTTGTGGATTGAGACCTGTAATTATTGGTGGTCCACAGAAGATCTCTAAAGATGGCAGTTCTTCTATTAACGACATCAATGATTTGAATTTACATCACAGTGCCGTTCCTAATCCTGCTAAAAACAATGTTACCATTAGTTTTCACGACCATGATAATGTTATGGAAGTAAGCAATGCAAACATTGTAATTACTGAAGTTACAGGACGTGAAGTATACAACTCGTCTATCTCAATCAATGAAGCGAAGCAAATTGATGTGAGTGAATTTAGCTCAGGAGTTTATGTTTATAGAATTCTCTATAAAGGTAAAACCCTAGTAACAGATAAGCTCATCATAGAATAAGCTTAGTTTATTAAAACGAAAAGGGCTGTCTTTATAAGACAGCCCTTTTTATTTATAGAAGATTTTAACTGCTAAGCAGGCTTTCCCTCTTGATCTAGTTTTCCAATCATTAATTTTCTAATGTACTTTACTGGTGCACTTCCATAACTTAAAAACTCTTCATGAAATGATTTCAAATTAAAAGCTTCTCCCAATCTTTCTTGAATTTCGCTTCTTAACTGCATAATCTCATAATAACCTGTAAAATAACTGCACAACTGTACTTGAGATAACCTTGCTCTTCTCCACTTCCCTTCTGCTTCCGATTTTTCTTGAAAAGCTTCTTTCATCAACAATTGCATCGCATCTTCTTCTGTATAGTTCATAACATGAACGCCATAATCTAGAATGGTGTTGCAAACTGTTCTCAAATTCCATTTGTAGTACATTAATCCCATTTCAATGTTATCTCCTCCATAGCCATTTTCCAACATCATTTTCTCAGTATATACTGCCCAACCTTCTATCATGGCACCGTTTCCTAAAATACTTTTAATCAAACTTGGCGATTGATTGCTATATACCAATTGAGTATAATGACCAGGTATTGCTTCATGAATGTTTAAAATTTGAAGAGTAAAGTTGTTGTATTCTCTCAAATAACTTTCTGCTTCTTCTTCAGAATAATGATCTAATGGTGTTACATTGTAATACGTTTCTGCATCCGCATCATAAGGCCCAGGTGCAGATATAGAGGCTCCTGCAAAACCTCTCATATATTCAGGAGTTTCTCTTACTACTAAAGGTTTCTTAGCATCTAGAGCAATTAAATCATTATCGTTAACAAAAGCAATTAATTCCGGTATTTGCTGACGAATAGCCGTAACAAAAGAATCTCTATGCACATGTGTTTTCGCAACAGCATCAATTACCATTTGAATTTGCTCGAACCTTCCTCCAGGTTTTTCTTTATCACCGTGATACTTTTCCCATAACATTTCAGAAAGTCGATACAGTTTTTCATGTAGGTCTTCTTTCTCTTCAACGGCAGCTTCGAAAATTTCTTTTGCGGAATAAGCGGATTGAATTTGAGAATTAGATTTCTTTGCAAACAAATCCTCTCCTATTCTAAAACTTCTAAAAGTCGTTGAATCTTCCGATTTATCTAAAAATTCAATTTGCAGAAAATTCTTATACGCATCAATTGCTTCAACAGCTACTTCTAATTTTACAGTGAACGCTTCTTTGAATGCATCATCTTTTGAAGAAACTGCTAAAGAGTCTGCTAATGTTTTTTCAAAGATGCTCTTGGAGCCTTCTAATTGTTGGACTGCTAATCTAACATGTACCTCTGTTGGCTTTTGAATGTTTTGCTGAGCCTGTTGATAATATGCTTGAACTTTATCCAATTTCTTGCTGAGTGCTTCTAATCTATCATTCAAATCATTTCCTTGATAGTTGATCACTTGAAAGAAAGCTCCACCTAGATTATAAGAAGAAGGATTCCATTCTCCTCCTTTGAATTCATTGGTGTAAAAATCAGTAGAAGAAAGATTATCATCCATCAAATGGTAATCAATCTTATCCAGCTCACTTAAAGACTCATAATTAAAGTCATTCAGTTTGTTCAACCATTCCTTCGAAAAGTCTAATCCCTTCTGCTTTCGTTCTTCATTAAGAATAGGAAGTTGATCATCATATTTATGAAGCCCTTGATACGAAGCAGAAATTGGATTCATTGCCCACATGGCATCTATATAATCCAGTTTAAACTGTTCAAAATCTTGAGCTGGAACTTCTTTCTTTTTTTCAGACTCCTTTGTCTTTGAGTCACACGCAAATAAAGCTAGACAAAGACAGGCGATTAGTAATTTTTCCATTCGAAATGTTTTTCCAAAGATAGTTTATAATACCACAAGACATTCTTCACTAATAAGAGTAAAAACACTAAGCTTTTGAAATAAAGCTTAGTGTTTCTGTATAAATGATGTTATAATTTTCATCCAATAAAAAAGAGACTGTCTGAGAAGTTGTTTCTATGTCATTACAAGAATGAGCATTTCTATTAACCTGAACTCAAGTTATTAACTTCTCAAACAGCCTCTTTGCTGAATTGAACTATTATTTATTAATAATAAACTTCAGTGCTTGTTCTTTATAACGAAGAATATAAATACCATCTGCCATCATTGAAGCATCAATCAAGACCTTAGATTTAAGGAGATTAATTTCTTTAATCAAATTTCCAGACAAACTAAAAATTTGCACTTGTTCATGAATTCCTTCTTCGCCTCTAACTTCAAATGTGAACACGCCTTTATTTGGATTTGGATAAAGAAGCAAACTTGCTTTTTCTGCGTTAAAGTCATTAACTCCTACATTTAAGATTAAAATGCAACTAGATGTATCAACACACCCATTTAAAGTTAACTCAACTGCATAACTACCATTAGAAATTGCATTAAATGATTGACTAATTTCTCCGGCAATTGCCATATTGTTATTATTACAATCTAACCATCTATAACTTGCTCCAGTTAAATCTGCTGTTAATGTAAAATTGACTGTAGTTACAGTAGTTACTAAAGCCACTGGTTCCGTTATTATAGCTGAACTAGTGCTGCTACATCCATTTGCATCGCTTAGCGTTACTGTATAAGTTCCGGCTGATAAATTGGTATTTGTAGCAGTTGTATCTCCATTGCTCCATAAATATGAATATGGAGCTGTTCCGCCTGAAGTAGCCACAGTAGCTGAACCATTGCCCCCTCCATTACAACTAACATTAGTTGTAGAAGAAATTGATGCAGATAAAGCTGTTGGCTCTGTTAGTATAGCTGAACTAGTGCTGCTACATCCATTCGCATCGCTTAGCGTTACTGTATAAGTACCGGCTGATAAATTGGCATTTGTTGTAGTTGTACCTGCATTGCTCCATAAATACGTATATGGGGCTGTTCCGCCTGAAGCGCCTACTGTAGCTGAACCTGTTGATCCTCCATTACAACCTACGTTGGTGCTAGAAGAAATTGATGCAGATAAAGCTGTTGGTTCTGTTAGTATAGCTGAATTAGTGCTGCTACATCCATTTGCGTCGCTTAGTGTTACTGTATAAGTTCCGGCTGATAAATTGGTATTTGTAGCAGTTGCGCTTCCATTGCTCCATAAATA
>JAESST010000300.1 GCA_016763995.1 Flavobacteriales bacterium
AGCCATTCTCGTCCGTAATTGTTAGCTTGTATTTCCCTGCAGTCAAGTTGGTTAAATCTTCACTTGTAGAGATGGTTGCTGAGCTTGTCGAAGTAGACCAATTGAATGTTAATACTCCAGTACCTCCACTTGGAGTTAAGTTGATTGCCGCACTTCCATTGTTAAAACAAGTCAAATTTGTTCCTACTAAAGAGCTTGAAATTGCTGATGGATTAATAACAGTAACAGTATCTCGATAGCTACAATTGTTAGCATCTTGAATTAAAACGGAATAAGTTCCGGCAGATAAATTTGATTGAACTGAATCTGCTAAGCCATTGCTATAAGTAAAAATAAATGGAGCACTTCCTCCGGATAAACTGTAATTTACAGTTGCATCATTTGCTCCGTTACAAGAAATGTTTGTAAAATTTTTTGTTGTTGTAAAGCCGCTTGGTCGAATAATACTTACTGAATCTACTTGAGTACAAGAATTTACATCAGTAACGGTAACTATGTATTTTCCGGCAGTCATGTTGATTAGATCTTCACTTGTAGAAATTCTTGCTGAGCTTGTCGAAGTAGACCAATTAAAGCTCAACGTTCCTGTTCCACCCGTTACCGTTAAATCAATTGCTCCATCATTTCCAGTAGTACAAGATTCGTTGCTTACTACAAAACTTAAGGTAATTTCAGTGGGTTCAAAAATTTCAACGGTATCAGAAACAATCGAACATCCTATTGAATCGGTAATAGTTGCATAATATTTACCAGCTGCGAGGTTAGTTATTGCTTTAGTTGTAGCAATGGTTGCTGAGCTTGTCGAAGTATTCCAAACATAAGAATAGGGTGTAATGCCATTTAAACCAGTTACTTCTGCCGTACCATTGGAATTTCCATAGCAATTAATGTCCGTTTTTTGAATGCTTGAAATCAGATTGCTCTTGATCATCTCAATGGTATCAATTGCTTGGCAAATACCATTTGTAACAGTTACTGAATAAGTAGAAGTTGAATTAACTTGAATGCTTGGAGTTGTTGCTCCTGTGCTCCATAGGTAAGTTGCTCCTGTATTTGTTGCATTAAGCGTCAACATTTCTGTTTGACATAATGCAGTATCATTTCCTAAATCAACTACTGGTTGGTTTATAATTTCTACTCGTATTGAATCAACAATAGAGCATCCTTCAGGAGTTGTAATGGTGTAAATGAAGGTATCAATTCTAGCAGTAGCTGTATTTACTAAAATGCTTTGTGTCGTTGCTGCTGTATTCCACAAATACGAGTTCGTATTTGGTAATTGCAGATTTAAGTCGCCTATTGTTAGCGGTTGGCCTGTACAAATAACAGTATCATTAGAAGTTTGAACGATTGGCTGAGGGTTTTGATTAACTAGAATAGTATCTGCTCCTATACAGCCGTTAGCAGAAATAACCGTTACTCCATAACTTCCAGCTACAACTTTAATGCTTTGGCTTGTTTCATTGCTGCTCCAGATAAAATCTGAACCAGGATTTAAAGCGTTTAATGTAATTGAATCCCCCGAACAAAGAGCAGTATCATTCCCTAAATCAACCACCACCGGATTTAATTTACAAACATCATCAGCCATGGTATACCTCCCAGAAAATTGTGAAGTACTGTCTATTAAGGTATTTAAAGCTGTGTTTTGAAATGCATTTTGAATGCTCCAGCTTTGCCCGTTATCTAGCGAATGATACAATTGTAAATCATTTTCCGCAACTCCATTTAATTCATGATCAAAATAGTTAAATACGAATGTCTGATCACTAACCGCAAAAGATGGGTTTATTTCATAATATCTAAATCCTGAGGTGACATTCGCTACATTCTGCGCTTGGTGGGAACGAGTAATGGTCGTAAATCCCAAATTACTATTAGATTGAATAGCAGCTCCTAGTCCTCCAATATTTTCAGGACTTGCATTCATAAATATTGGGCGTTGTAAAAAGATGTTACCGGAATCGCCAAAAATAAAAGTGCTCGCTGTTTCTCCTGTTAAATAGCCTGTTGTATTTAAGTTAATGTCTTGGCCATTCAAGTTCACATATCCACTTTGCATCATTAGTAAATCTATTACAGATATAGAGCGTTCTAATTTTACTGAATCTGAAGTATTAGAAATTTGAAGTCTAAAAAAGTTGATGCTGTCTGTTCCCTGAATTAATTGTAAGCTACTTCCTTTCATGATCACCAAACTGCTATCTCCTGCAAAGAAGAACTCAGTACCACTGTTGTTAATGATACTTCCGGTAACTATAATTTTCGGGCCTAAACAAGCAGAAAAATTAGGTATTCCACTAACGCTTCGCTGGTTAATTAAATCTCCATCCACATATAAAATTCCATTATTAACAAGGGTTACCTGAGCTCCATTATTAACTAACTGTGCCTTAAGTGAAAGAGGCGAAAAACCCAATCCAACAAGCAATAAAATGAATAGGAATAAAATTCGTTTTTCCATTATTGTACTGTTATTGATTTAGTAGGGCTTACTGACACTTGCCCGTTTTGAGCGTAGGTCCGTATTTGATATTCATAGCTCTTCAATTTTTTAACTGAAGAATCCTCATAATTCCCTTCTTTCAAAAGCGAAGAAATTGGCATCCAAGATTTTGCTCCTTTTATGGTTCTGTAGACAATAAATCCTTTCAATTCTGTAACATTCTTTATTTCCCATTTTACATGGACCTGCTTACTTTCAATGTTCAAAGACAATTCAAAATCAGTTACTTTTTCTGCAGCTTTAATCATTTTGACAAAGGCAGAAATTGAATTTGAAGCCTCAGAGATATTGCCGCTACTATCGATTGCTAAAACAGTATAATTTATGGTAGTATTAAATGGCGGCTTGTCTGTTAACTTAAACTTGTTCTTTCCTAAACTAGCAGCCGTATCTACTTTACCATTCACTTCTCTTAGCACTTTAAAATTTTGAATGTCTTCTGTTAAAGCAGCTTGCCATTCTAAGTTTATGGTTGAATCAGCAACTCTTGCAAATTTGAAAAATGGAGCAGATGGAGCAATTACATCTGGCATTTTCCCAATTACAATTTTAGATTTTTCTGAAATATTTTCATTGGTATCTATAGCCATTATATAATATCGGAAAGCATTTTTTGCTTGTTTTGGCAACTTATCTTCAAAGCTATTTTCAGCTTGAGGTTTAGCATTAATTAAGGTAAACATTTTGGAATTTGGAGTTGTTGTTCGGTAAATCCAATAGCCCATAAAATCACCTTCCTTATTCTGCTTCCAATCCAATTTAAACTTTCCACTTTCTGCAGAAATTTTTAATCCAGTTGGTATTGCAGGAGGAGTAAAATCTCTCAGTTCCCCAAAGTTACTTTTGGTCATTGTGGTTTTCTCGTTGTGTCCAACTCCTTCTAATTTATAATAATACAAACCTGTTTCCGAAGGAACATCTTCAAAACTTGTGGTAGAAACAGGAATTGGAGCAGTATTAATTTTGGTATAACCTGACTCAACATCATATTTATAAGCTCTATATAAATTAAAATGAGAAATGCGTTTTGCCGCATAAACGTCCCAATTCAATAACACACTTTTTTCTCCGCTTTTTATTTCAATTAAATCCGGCATTCTTGGAGCAGACTCATCGCTTGGAACAGCAGATATCGTTTTTGTATAACTACTCGTCATTCCGAAATAGTCATATCCTACAATTCGATAGTAATAGCTTGTTTCATTTTCCAATTTAAGATCTTCATAGAAGTAAGGCTCTTCTCCAGTAGTTGAAGCAATAAATGGTTCATTACTTAAGGTTTTAAATCCACTAGTTGCAGAAGTACTTCTCTCTAAGTCATAGCCATAAAAACGATCGTTCTCCACCTCCAAGTCGATTAGAACCTTCTTATTTTTTGGTGTAGCTGTAAAGTTTTTCGGCTCTGGTAAAATCTCCTTTTTAGAAGCGTCAACCTCCGTTGTTGCTATTATTTTCCCAGATTTATTTTTCAATTGATACGTCAGCTTTTCGGAAGGAGCGTTTTCATCAAAGTAGTACATTCCGAAATATTCTGCCAACTCATTATCGGTCGTTAAGCTTAAGAATACGGTTAATTTCACCAAACCTGTTATCTCCAAATAAGGGATACTGTCTGCTAATGCAATTAATGCTTTCGATTTGTTTTTAGTTGGCTTTGTCGACTTTCCGTAAGCTATAGCTGTCTGGTTCAATGGCACAAAAATCCCATTCTGAGATTTTCGTTCGATCGTATATTCTTCCGTAGAATATAAAACAGAATTAAACCATTTTAAATGAACTTTCCCCGCTGCTTCTGCTCTACCAAAAAAGGGAACACTGCCTTCTTGTGCCACACCATTAGAAGCAGATAAAATAAATAATATGAATAGTATCTTTCTCATTACAATGTTTCGTTGATTGGCAATTCAAAATCGAACACAAACAGACCGTCCAATATGCTCAAATTACCGGTAAGGTCTCCTTTCAATTTTTTTGTCGGTTCAAAATACAAGGTCAAGTTCCCTGATAAAGAAGCAGAGGCCAAGTTAAATTCGCCTGGAACAAGAAAAACGACATAGGACACATCAATGCTTGCCCAGGCTCTAATATAAATTCCAGCTTTTAAGAACCTAATTTCTGGATTGTATTCTAAAGCAGCTATAACACCTCCTTCAATGCCTACCGAAGCGGTAACTTCAAAAATTACTGGGCCCCATCCTAGCTCTCCGGTTCCTGCATCTGCCGAAAATGAAACACCTATGCCTACTTCAATTTTCGAAGTATCAATGAGTACATATCCCTGACCTCCCCAGCCGGCACATCCAGGAGTAATTGCAATCTTATCATCCTCAGTACCTATGTTTAATTCAAAAATCGTAGGACTTACATCAATAAAGAATGTTCCTGAAGCACAAAAGCTTTCATTTGAAATATCGGCTGTCATTGTAGCCGTAAAACGTTCTTGAGGAATATTCAAGGTCATGGTTCCAGATACTTGAATTGCAGAAGCTGATGCTTCGCCACCTCCCCCATCGGTCGTTGATGAATTTCCGACAAGTACATCTGCTGCAATGGCCAGTGTATTTAATCCGCTTGCATTAAAAGTTGCTTCAATGGAGCCATCCACACTAAATGAGCCTCCATTTGTAACGGCATCTACTGCTCCAATCCTGACATAGAATCCGAAAACAATGTTTGGGTCCGGAACATAATCAGCATCAGAGATATCTCCTCCTGCGATGTGGTTCATGTGATGATAAATCCTTCCTTCAAAAGTGGTTAAGAAAACTGGGCCCAATGGTATCCCTTTAAAATTGCTGAGCCTACTTTTTTGGGCTTTAGTAGTCGGACCGGAACCTTGTGGTGGTGGCATTGCGGCAGCATTAGCAGCAGCATCTGCAGCAGCTTTGTCTCTTTGTACTCTTAATGTAGAATCAGCCGGGAAATTTTCTAAAATTCCCGCTCCAACTTGAGCAAACCAATAATTTGTTCCTTCTTTTTCTCCCACCACAATTTTACCCATGGCGTTAAACGGGGTCGGAACTTTGAGATCTAAAGAAAGAAATGCTTGAACGCTATTTCCGTAGATTGGATCATCTTGTAAATAACTGAATGCTGCTTCAAAAGCGACAGGCCCTAATTCAATTTTTACCGGAGTATTAATTTCGAAAGTAGTTAACTCTGAGTTTATATTAACGAATTTAACTAATTGTACATCAGATAAATTATCTGAAAAAGTAGAGACAAAACTGCCATTAATTACACCTGAGCTTCCCGAAAGATTATCAGCAACTGTAACGACTCCATTCACCTCAAAACCATACACATTATCTCCTAGCCTTTTAGCCTTAACGTGAGAAGCTACAAAGGGGAAAACGCCGCCAACATCTCCTGAAATTTGGCTTGTTAATATATGCTCTCCATTATAAGAGCCGAAACCAACTTTACCTGCTGAATTATAAATAAAATCATCGATGCTAGCAATGTCTAAGTTGTAATCTGTAAAAGACAGACCGATGTCAAATTTGATATCGCCATTATTCTGAAAGTTCGCAGAATTAACGCTAATCACTACTTCTTGTGCATTGCCTGAATTAAACGTTTTACTCTGGTTTTGAATTCCAT
>JAESST010000301.1 GCA_016763995.1 Flavobacteriales bacterium
AAAGCGTAGTTAAAAACTACGCTAAGAAAGGGTAAACATTACCAGTGCGGAGAATCAAAGATCTCAATAAATAGCATTTTACTTATTGGTTCTAAGTTATTATTGTTATCTAAAAATGTGAAATACATATAATAATCATACCCAAAGTGTATCTCAAAATTTTCATCAAAATCTACTAATTTGCACCAAATGTCAGATCTTAAATTTAATCTTGCAATGATTAACGCATCCTCAATATTTACAATATCCTTATCTTCTAAGGATTTATAAATCTTATAGTCTTTTTGATCATAAATTGGTGCAACGTTTTTATCTAATACAAGCTCAGGTTCCCATTTTTCAAGCTCTACTACTTTAAGCAATCTGGCATTGTTCTCCTTTAAAGCTTGCTTAATTTGATTTATATATAAATCTTCAGTTTTTCTATACTCATTAAGAGTAAATAACTTCGAATCAAAAGTCTCATTGACATCAGACAGAGAAGTCCATTCTTGCTTTATATATGCACCCTTTTTATCTCTATGGATCGGATTATATTTTGATATTCTCCAGCTCTTCATATCAATCTCCTATTTTATTCATATTGAAATCATATGTACCTAATCTTGTTTTTTTGATCCTAGATTTTTTACAGATGTAGCTGCTTTCCATGCTCCACCAATATGACTATCAACATCCGGAGATATAACAACCTTCCCTTTCTTAAAAACAGGTTGTCCATGTGATCTAACTCCTTTAACTTTTGTAAATCCACCCGGCAATTTGTATAGTGATTTTGCCGAAATACCATTTTTATTTACTATAACCGCAATCAGACCAACAGCATAACGTCCATACTCATAACTATTTGAAGGTACATTTATTTCATCCGTAGGAACAAGCAATCTAAAGTCTAATTGATTAGCAACTTTATCAAACTTTCCATCAATGAAATTATTTACGAGTCGTTCTGTACCTTTCCCAAAGTCTTCAATTCCATCAGCAACTCCGTCAGAAAAAGTTCTCTCCTCTCCTCCTCCTCTCACTAGCGCATCTATTTCGCTCCAACTAGCATTCCCTTTGATATGAAATGGATTCTTCTGAATATTATTAATGGTAAAGCCGTTTTCTTCTCTAGTACCTGTAATCATATAATAGCCATCATCAACACGGTCTTGAATGCTTTGCATAAATGATCCCCATTTGTCTGCCCATCCGTCAGGATCGTCAAGAATACTCTGAACAATGGCATTCATATTATACTTATAAGCCCCACCATCAGGATTTCCTTGTCCATCACCGCCATTGCAAGGAGGGTCATCGCAATCATACCCTCCATCTGGGTCTATGAATGAGAAGGGCTTGTTGCTCATGGCCATATAAGGAGAAAAATGTTGTTTGTAGGGGTCGGGCGATAGCCAGCCTCCAATTCGAGCATCATACAAACGCAATTCAAAACCGTTAAAACCAGTGGGTTCACTTTCCTTTTGACTTTTTTTCGGGTGTTCGCGAATGCTATGCATTTCTTCATCTTCTGCTTGGCTTTGATAGTCATGTCTGTAGAATGATGGAGAAGTAATGCTATGGCCTGGCATTTTAGAACTAAAGGGGTAATAATGAGTAGAAGTTTTGTTATGTATAGCTCTTAAGCTATAATTAACTTGCGTTTTTGCAAAATTATATGTTAGTCTTAGGCAGCCCACTAATTTCTAAAAGTAATATTTATATCCTTCATATGTCAACTTTTACATCAAAAAATGCTTTCAATAAGTCGCTACTATTTTGAACAAATCCTTATCTTTGAATTGTACTAACAACTACTGCCTTGAGAAAAATAATTCTTGGAATTCTAAGCCTCTTACTTTTTGTCACTTTCTCATTTGCTCAAAAAAGAGAATATTGGGGCATGAAACACAATGCAGGTGAATATGGAGAAGGCATTATTTTTAAAACCGATACTGGAGCAAATAATTATGAAGTACAATTTACCTTTCCTAGAATAGAAGGGGGAGGAATTGGTGCCGATGCAGCTTTATTTAAAGCCAGTAATGGTAAGTTTTATGGAGTTACAACGCACGGAGGAGATAACAATTTTGGGATAATTTTTGAATGGGATGCACAAAGCAATGCTTACACTAAAAAGTATGATTTTGATGGAACTCCTAATGGTAGTAGACCTGAAGGAGCGCTAATGCAAGCCTCCAATGGGAAATTATATGGTACTAGCTCTTTGGGAGGAGCCTTTAACAATGGGGTATTGTATGAGTATGACCCAATAACAGAAGTGTATACCAAAAAGATCAATTTTAACAGTCCACTAAATGGAGAAAAACCTTTAGAGAGATTAGTAGAAGCTTCTAATGGAAAATTATATGGCATAACTTCTAAGGGAGGAACTTCTAATTATGGAGTGTTTTTTGAATACGACGTTGCAAGTAATAGCATTCGAAAGATAATAGATTTTGATGGAACAAATCTAGGGCGAGTTACTGTTTCCTCACTCTTTGAAGCCACCAATGGTAAGATGTATGGAACTACGGGCCTCGGAGGTACAGCTAATTTGGGGACTATTTTTGAGTACGATCTCGTAAGCGATACACTAATAAAAATATTTGATTTTACTTCTTCTTTAAATGGGGAATACCCAGTTCACTTAATGCAGGCCAAAAATGGGAAAATATATGGAGCTGCACATAGAGGGGGAATAAATAGTCATGGAACTATATTTGAATTTGATATCTTAACCAGGAATTATTCTAAGAAGGCTGATTTCTTACTAGATAGCACTGGATTTGGTCCTGTGAATATCTTAGTTGAAGATTCTCTGGGGAACTTGTATGGAATTACAGAGGATGGCGCCGGCCAACTCAATGGAATCTTGTTTAAGTACAACATTGCTTCTGCATCACTTAGCAAAGTACTTGAGTTTGGTCCTTCAACCAATAATCATCAGCCAACATCAGGGCTTAGTAGTATTGAGGCAGGAAAATTAATTGGATTGACAGAAAATAGTATTTATGAATATGATCTGAATAGCTCTACTTATACCAGTAAAATAGTGTTTGGAAGTAAACCCTTAGGAAGCTCACCAACAGGAGCCTTATTAAAAGCCAATAATGGAAATTTCTATGGGCTTTGTTCGTGGGGTGGAAAATCTGGCAGAGGGGTTATTTTTGAATTTAACCCAATTTTAGGAAAGCAAACTATTCTGAAAGACCTTACTCTTCCTGACGGAGCTCGGCCATTAGGCGCTTTAATTGAAGCTTCTAATGGGAAGTTATATGGACTTTGTTCTGATGGGGGATTATATGGTTCTGGGGTGCTGTTTGAATTCGATTTACAGAGTAACCAATATTCAAAGAAAATTGTATTTAATAAGAATTTTACTGGAGAAGACCCGGTAGGGCCTTTATTTGAACATATAAACGGCAAGTTGTACGGTTTAACTAGTCGTGGAGGAATTCATGATGATGGAGTACTATTTGAATACGATTTTGTCTTAAATAACCTAGCTGTAAAACATCATTTTAATGATGTAATCACGGGGAGACGACCTGGAGGAGGTCTTATGATGGCCCACAATGGCCTAATGTATGGAACAACATCGGGAGGAGGCTTGAACAATCATGGTAGCATTTTCGAGTATAATCCAGTTCTTGATACTTTAGTTAAAAAGTATGATTTTAACAATGGGACTACAATGGGTGGCTGGTTACCAGTTGCTACAATGGTCGAAAATGATACCAATAAATTAATCGGAACTACTTTTTGGGGAGGAGCAACCAATAGTGGAACTCTTTTTGAATTTAACATCGCAACGAACAACTTTGATAAGAAATGGGATTTCTTAAACTCAGGGATAGGTGCTTTTCCAAATGGATCTCTTCTTAAGGCTAGTAATGATAAATTATATGGACTTAGTTCTGAAGGAGGCCTCTTTCTTAATGGAGACCTATTTGAATATAAACCACAATCAGGAACATTAATCGGAAAAGTTGATTTTAATAATAATTTTCAAAATTTTTCTTTATCAAGGAATAACTTAATTGAAACCGAAGTTTGCTATAACAGTTATGATAGTATTGCTGTATTCGAATGCAACAGCTATACTGTTCCGAGTGGAAAAAGAAGCCATATTGATGTGGGGAATTATACGGTATGGGACACTCTAACAAACTACTGTGGATCTGATAGTATTTTAAAAATAAACCTGACAGTATATGGCAATGGAACCCGAATAGAGAGGCATGTCGCTTGCAATAGTTTTACTTGGATTGATGGGAATACGTATACTGCAAGCACCAATTCTGTAATGTATAATTTGTCTATACCAGATTATAATGGATGCGATAGTGTGGCTAGGCTGATTCTCAGTATTCTTCAACAACAAATGGGAATTGATTCTCACAGGGTTTGTGGCTCTTTTACTTGGATTGATGGCTTTACTTATTCCTCTACTACCGATTCTGCGCAGTTTACTTTTGTGAATGGGGCGAGTAACGGTTGTGATAGTATTGTCACCTTAAACCTAAGCATTACTTCTATTGATACTTCTATTAGCATAATTGGAGATACTAGCTTACGTTCAAATGCAAGCAGTGCAAGTTATCAATGGCTAGATTGTAATCGGAATTATGCTAAAATTGCAAATGAAACTAATCGCCTATTTATTCCTTCTGACACTGGAGACTTTGCAGTAGAAATTACACAAAATGCATGTGTCGATACCTCTGCTTGTATTCCCTTTGTCACGACCAGTATACAAGAGCATTCCATTTTTCAAAATGTTATTATTTTTCCCAATCCAACGAATAGGAACTTATACCTCCAGCTTTCCAATGTAAAAGACATCAACATTCGAGTGTATAGCTTAGAAGGAAAATTAGTATACAGCGCAAAACAATTGAAAGGAGGAACACAAAGCATTCCTTTCGAAGTGGAGAGTGGAGCCTACATTCTAGAACTAGAGTCTAAAGGGAAAAAGCCTATTATCGAGTGATTAAATTGTAAGTCACTTTCCAACCGTCATTACGAACGACGATAGGAGTGAAGTAATCTAGTTGTTAAGTCAATGTATTCTCTTTTTGTATTCCATTATCAAGATTGCTTCAGTCGACGCTTTCAGCTAGCTTGGCAATGACGGTTAGAAAGTCATTACGGGTATTCTCTTGAGCAGATCCGAAGGAGTATGAAGCAATCTAATTAAAGCTTTCTCATAAAAAACCTCCCCTTGCTGAGAGGTTTTAAATTCGTTCACTTTTATAGAAGATTTACAAACCCTCGACCCTGATAAAAAAGAACCGCTCTTTGACTTAATTGGCACATACATCAGAGATCATAAAACTAGACAAGCCTACTCTTAACAATATAAAATAGGAGCGCTTCGCAGAAGCGCTCCAGTTGGTTCTACAATCAAGGCAATGGAAATTGAGAATATATGGAGAAATAGCATTCAAAACCTAACAAAATAACAATCGTCGTTCTTTAATGTGTTGGTTGTGAAAATTAGAGGT
>JAESST010000302.1 GCA_016763995.1 Flavobacteriales bacterium
TCCAGCTCCAATAATCTTATTCGAAGCTGATTTCTAACTAAATCCTGTAATTTTAAATTTTTCATGTACATCAAATTGAATAAGCTTCCGTCCATTTCCATAACAAGTAGCGGTGTTAAGGCTTTTGCATAGAACTTGAATCGGAGACTATCGTCTAACACGTCCAAACCTACGATACAAGGTTCGAAGAGAATATGAGTAATTACTTCTCGTTTAAAACCTATATCCTTGCCCAATAGAAGTTTTCCATCTAAAACAAAGAACAACTTATTGGCTTTTTGCCCTTGTTTAAATAACAAGCTTCTTACTGAAACATATTTGGCATTTAAATAGATCAGTGGTAATTCTTTCTTACTAATATTGAACAGCTTATAGAAACGTTCAACTACCATTTCATTTATAATCATTAAGTATACTTTCAATTAACATTCATCCAATAGGATTCTACCCAATAGGAGAAATATGCAAAAGATGCAGACCTCTCATCGGTATCTGGAATCAGAGTTGAATGGATTGAAAGAGTATTCTTAATGAAAATGAGACTTTAAAATTGGAGGGCGGAGGACGGATCGATATCCCTTCTGTTTCAAATTTATTTAGTTGAAGAGTATACTCATTCGGTTGATAGAATTTGGAAAACTGAAAAGTGCCAATAAAAGCTTTGATCAATTTATCAGGCAAAGCCTCAAGTCCTTGCAAGAAAATGCTTGTACTTTCAACACAACAACTCTCATTCGTTTTTTCTTGCTTGTGATCCGATGAAGTAATGTGTTCATGCTCATGATGATGAGGTTCATGAGTACTAACTTCATGAATAACTTGATGACTTAGATTAATAAGGGTGCAAGCAATAGAAATGAATTGGACTCCTAAAAAGGAGAGCAACAGAAAGAATGCTTTTAATTTTATTCCCTTTTTCATTCCTAAATAGTATCAAGATTAGAACGATTAGACTGCTTCATTTTTTTAAATGCTGAAGGTGTCATACCTGTTTCTTTCTTAAATTGAGTAGATAAGTATGCAGAACTGCTATAATCCATTTCAAAGGCTATTTCCGATAAGGTTTTTTCATTATTGAATAGCAACTCTTTAATTCGTTCTACCTTTTGAAGGCTAATAAATTTCTCAATGGTAATACCTTCAATTTCTGAAAATAAGCGACTTATATAATTGTAGTTATGCTTAATTTTTTCAACTAAAAAGTCAGAAAAATTAACCTTCATTTCATCTAAACTGTAATGTATTTGCTGAACAATGACACTTTTTATTTGTGTAATCAACACCAAGTCCTCTGACTCAAGCAATTCGAAACCAACGCCTTTTAACTTATCAGCAAGTTCTTCTTTTTTATTTGACGTTAAAGCATCAGTAATTTTTACTTCTCCCAATTCTATTGAGGAGAAAGAAATTTTCAGCTCTTCCAAAATAGTTTGTACCGCCATTTTACACCGAGGACAAACCATATTTTTTATGTGAACCGTTTGCTCCATTCTAATTTTCATTCCATTTTAAATCATTCACAAACTCATAATCAGTTAAGCTATATAAAAAAGCAACTAATTCACTTTTCTCATTATCAGTTAAGGATAAGGCTTGAATTAAAGCACTCTTATTTCTATGATTTTTTCCACCGCTGTTATAGTGATTAACAACTTCTTTCAATGATGAAAATCGACCATCGTGCATATAAGGAGCAGTTAATCCTACATTTCTTAAAGAAGGTACTTTAAACAATGCTTCATCAGCAGAATCATTTGTAAATCTAAGTCGACCATTATCAGTATACACAGAATCTAAACCATTGTTTTCGAAACTATAATTGCTAAAATTGAACCCTCCATGGCAAGAAGAGCAATTCGTTTGACTACTAAAAAATAAAGTCATGCCTCTTCTTTCGGTTGTGTTTAAAGCAGATCGAACTCCCTGGTTTATGTACTTATCGTAATTGCTATTTCCACTTAGTATTGTTCTTTGAAAATTAGATATGGCTCTTGTGATTACAAAAGCATCAGGAACTCTATTGTAAGCTTGTAAACTCATTATAACATATGTGGAGTCTTTTTGTAATTCTTTGGCAATATCAACAATGTTATGATTGAACTCGTTGTGTTCCTGAATGGGAACTAATACTTGCATTTCTAGTGTTGAAACACTTCCTTCTCGCAACAAGTATGGCTGATAACCAACATTGGCTAGAGAAGGAGCATTGCGTGTGCCGGGGCGATTGAATGCTCCATCACTAAATTGTCTATCGTCTGCAAAAGCCAAAGCAGGCTTATGACAACTCCCACAGCTAATGCTTTTATCAATGGATAAGGCTTTATCATAAAACAAGCGTTTTCCTAATTCCCACCTTTCTGCAGTTAACTCATTTCCTTTAGGGAACAACATTTCAGGAAAACCTTCAGGGATATTCAACAAAGCTTCTGCCTGAGCGGATGGGTTCAGTTCTTCATTACCTACTTTTTGACAGGCAATAATGCAAAAAATAATAGATATGTAGATTAAGCTTTTCACTTTTTAGAAAGGATCGCTGTATTGTGGGTCTGTTAAAAGCACTTCATCCGTTAAGGTTTTCAAAAAAGCAATCAAATCTCTTTTATCCTCGGCTGTCAATTGAAGTCCTCCATTACTTAAAGGATAGACTAAAGCAGGGTCAATCGTAGAAGAATTTTTCATTCCGCTATCGTAATGGTCTACCACTTCTTCCAAGGTTTTAAAACGCCCATCGTGCATGTATGGGGCAGTTACTTCAACATTTCGCAATGAGGTAACCTTAAATTTCCCTTTATCAGAAGCCATAGATGTCACCTGCATTCTTCCATCGTCAGTCATGTCGGCATCCGTATCTAAGGCATTGTTTAAATACTTATCATTTTCAAAGTTGCTACCTGCATGGCAATGTTGACAGTCTGCTCCTGAAAGACTTGGAAAACTTGGATTATATTCTGCAAAAAACAAAAGCCTTCCACGTTCCTCATTTGAATCAAGAACGACAGTTCCTCTTAAATAACGATCATATTTACTATCAACGGAAACAATACTGTTCATGAATTGTTCCATGGCTAAGGACATCTTTTCTTCTGTAATTTCAAAAGAACCAAACGCTCTCATAAATTGATCTTTGTATGTCTGATCCGAACTAAGTTTTGAAATTACGTTGGCCAAACTTTCATCCATTTCTAATGAATCTTGAATGGGTTTTAAGGATTGATCTCTTAACAAATGAGCTCTACCATCCCAAAAGAATTCGTTTTCATTCCATGCCATATTAAATACAGCCATAGCCTGTCGTTTACCAACTTTTCCTCGAACTCCTTCTGAAAACAAACTTGTATCCGTGAAGGCATGTTCTTGTCGGTGGCAGCTTGCACATGACATACTTCCATCTTTTGACATTCGTTTTTCGTAAAAAAGCATTCTACCCAATTTCACACCTTGAACTGATAATTGATTATCCAATGCAATGGGTGGTTGTTCGAAATCGCCAACGTTCAAATTTTACGCCGTACCATCATATTCAACTCTATTTTCGTTCTTCTCAGTAGCATCGTCATCGTCATTACAGGCTTGAATTAAAGTACAAAACAAGAAAACGAAAGCAGAGAATTTTATTCCTTTGTGTTTCATAGTCTTAATGTTTATTGAATAATTAGCTTTTCACTACCAATGAAAAGTCCATCATCGTATAAATTCAATAAGTAAATTCCTTTTTGCTCGATGCTCAATTGATTGCCTTGTGAAGGGTTTAGTAATCCGTTTGTCACTTCTCTTCCTGTTAAATCAAAAACAGCATAGCTTAAATTTTGATAGTTTGCATCAATAGTAACAAAAACGTCTTTCGTACTTGGATTTGGAAAAATTCCAAATTTCACTAGTTGTTTGTTCTCACTTAAACCAACTGTTAATGGTGTAAATACCCCTGTTCTAAAATTGGTTAACAAAGTGGCTGATTCATTAAACTCTCCATGGTTCAGAAGATTGCTATTGACTGTAATGCCTGTTAATCCCTGCGTATAATCGGCATCTAATTCAGCTACAATTGTTCCGTTTTGTAGCTTACCGCTTGTTACAATATTCTGTGTTCTGTAATTACGATTACCTAATGCGTGTATTTGCCATATTTGACTAAAATTAGTTCCTGTATTCCCCTCAATTGCAACAAAACGATACCCGGAAGTCCATCCCCAATGCATAGAAGGAGATTTTGGTGCTAATGGGTGAGTTGCTGCATGTAAACTCGGGTCAGCGTTATTCATAGGTGCTTCAACTCCAATACCAAAAGAAATGCCTTCTAAAGAAGTAATGTTGAAAGAGCCTAATGCCACATTTGTAGTTGTTGCCGCATCAACCAAAATGTAAGTGCTAGGCACATTGGTTACCAAACCTCCGTCATGCGTTAACTTAATCTCAGAGATGTAGTATTGAAGACGAGTTATGGTAAATGAATTACCGAGGTTGTTGGACGCTACCTGATTAAATACAAAAGCGGATGTGTCTAATTGATGGTTTATTTTTAAAGAAACATTTTGTTGTGCCTGCGATGCGAATGTTGCTAAAATAAGAGAGAAAATAAAGTATATTTTTTTCATGATGTTATGTTTTTAATACATACAATGGTTCTACGGGTTGAGCCATTAGAAATGAGAGACTAAATAATGTCAGGAATAAATGAGAGAATAAAAACGTCTACAATAGAAACGATTGAATGAGAATAGGAATCTCTCGTTCAATCAAGGGTGGAGAATAATTGTCACATTCAATTGATGGAACTTCATTTTGTACCAACAACTCAATTGGGTAATTCAATTCAGCAATTAATACCTCTGTTTTTTTAATTTCTTGCTTTGAAAGGTCTTTTGAAGACAAATAATCTTCGGCATCAATGATAATATCTCTATCAGCACAACATGGTATTTCGTCAGAGTCACTCCCTTTTTCCGCTGCCATAGGGCAAGCTACTGCCTGTCCAAATAAGGCAATATCCACTAGTTGAGAACCACAATAATGAGCACTCAAATTAAAGCTGATAGAACTTAACAGGATAAGTAAAGACAATAAAACGGAAAAAGTCTTTTTCATGATATTCAAACTTACTCAATATTGTATTAAGTGCAAGATCTAATATCAAGTCCAAGAAAAAAGCCTCTAAGGATTCACATAAATAAATAAACACCCCCAAATATTATCGGAGTATTTCTAGTTCCATATTCCTCTCTCTGTGCCGTTTTCCTGTATTCCAATGTTAAAGAATTTAGATCAAACCTGATTAACAGCCCCTTTTGGTGATGGGCCTAAACTTGCACTGTTGAAATAATAGTTCTCCTTAGACATAGAAATTGTTCCCGAATTTCACCCCAATTTATATTATCATAAGCATCCGGATATGAAATCAATTTTGGAAGATCATTTTCTGGTTACAAGACATTTCTTAGAGGCTAAAACGGAATATCAGTAGAA
>JAESST010000303.1 GCA_016763995.1 Flavobacteriales bacterium
ATTCAATTCACCTAATTTTAGTGTACCCTTATATGATGATATGGTAGCAATCCATAGTGGTCTTTCTTACATTCCTTTGGGCCAAAGCGTAGGTACTGGGCCAAAATACATTGAATTTGGGAAATGTATAAAAGACCTGGTTGTTTATGTGATAAATGATGCTGGGCCTGGTTGGATAAAATTTCCTGATCTTGCTGCCCCGATTGATGTATTAAATTCGAATACTAATTTATATGGTCCTGACCCAAAGAGAATCACACCTGGAACAGCGGGCACCTCTTTTAAACTAGAAAATATATACGACACCAGAATATTGGTGGAAGATAATCCCTTAGATGGATTAAATATTGCCTTTTTTGTAGAATCAGTTGTTGAGAATGATTTTTCTATTCACTCACCCAGTGATTTATGTGTTGGAAATATGAATGCTTTTTCCATTTCATCTCCAACAGGACTACAGAATAAAACGATAAACTGGGATTTTGGTGATGGGGAAACTTGGTCAAATACAAGTGGAGGGTTTAAGTCCTATGCTTCAACCGGAACTTACACCTTAGTTGTTACCGTTACTTCTCCGGAAGGGTGTATAACACAAGAAGTTTTGGTAATTAATGTGGAAAACGAAATTACGAGAAACATAAGCATAAGAGGAGTTAACGAAGTGTGTTTAGGAAATGAAGTGCAATTTTTTGCAGAGGGAGACCTTGACGATGCCATCTCTTTCAACTGGACTTTCAGTAACGCTCAAAGTTCTAATCGAAGAAACCCAAGAGTCTATTTTAGCATAGAAGATGAATATACAGCAGCCTTAAATGTAACTTATGCTCAAAACTGTTTATCTGCATCCAGCATAACTACTGATCAAATTCTTGTAAACGCAGCGGATTATGAGTATTGTATTACTTGCTCAGAATGCATTGGTTCTTTTTCCCCTTTAGCAGGCGAACAATATGTGGTAAGTGCATGGGTAAAAGAAACAGACCTTACATTAGAGAAGACAAGTTACCAAGACGCTGCCATCTCTTTTTTCTACGAAGGTTCCAATACTAGTTCTGCCAATTTTAAAGCAAATGGCCCCATCATAGAAGGCTGGCAACTTATAGAGGAAGTTTTTACTATTCCTGTGCAAGCCACTTCTATACAAATAGAGTTGGTCAACTTAGGCTCAGAGGATGTTTATTTCGACGACATTCGGATCTATCCCTTCAATGCGAATTTAAAATCCTTTGTATATGATCCTATAAGCATGAGGTTAACCGCAGAGTTAGACGAAAACAATTATGCAACTTTTTACGAATACGATGAAGATGGGAATCTGATTCGTGTAAAAAAAGAAACAGAAAGAGGAATCAAAACCATTCAAGAAACCATTAAAAGAGTCAAACAAAATGATTAGTAGGTTAATTCCCATCATACTCTTTGTACTGCCTTACAGTGTATTTTGTCAGTCGTTTTTGGAGGTGTATGAAAAAAATTATGCGAACATAGATAAAGTTAGCAATGTGTCTTACCAGTTGGAATACCTGAGTTATGGGAAAAGCACTTTGATAGATCAAAGTACAATGCAGGTAGAAAATATTGGACAGCTAGTATATACTAGAATAGCGAAGGTAGATTCCTATCAACTAGATAGTACTACTGTGATTGTAGACCATGAAAACAAACAGATTCAACTGAATGTAGGAGTAGAGCTGCTTTCGAAAAACACAAATAACATAGAAGTTATTAAAAACTTAATTGCTTTGTCTGATAAGGAGACTACAAAAGAAGTAGGACAAGAAATGCATTATTCCTTGTTTTTTACGGATCAGAAATTCAAAGAACTCACTTTGGTAATTGACAAGAAGCAAGATCGTTTTAAAAAAATGATTTATGTTTTAGCAGAAGAAGTGCCGAATGTAGAAGAAATAGCAGAAGAAGCGGTGAATCGCTTAGAGATTATCCTCAAAAACTACACAACAAACATCAAACAATTCTCGCATCCACTCAACAAATATTTAACATTTGATGGAAAGAGGTATGCATTACAAGCAAAATATTCAACTTATCAATTTGTAAACAATTATGATTTACGTTAAAAAGAATACAGCCGTACTTTTAGTGCTTTTGTTGGCTTTCTTAGCTGCCTCAGCAAAAGAAATTAGAATCAAAGGAGATTCTATCGTCAACCTTCAAGCTAACGATTATTCGGAAGTAGAAGATCCTGAGTATTCAGTGATAGCGGCTGGAGCTTGGCAAGCTGAGTTTAATCATAGAGCAGTAACTGGCTATGTTGCAGTGGGAATAGACAAAAACACTTTAAACAACCAATTCTCTAACTTTTCAACAACTGTTGAAGTTCAAATTACCTATGATAAAATCGTCAATGGTGTTTTTGTTCCTGTCGTTATACCATCTAGATCATTTTTAATTAGCTTTTCACCGGAAGATGTTAGTCGATCAGAAGTGATTTTTAAAATTGAAGGAGCGCATAAAATCAAGGCCATTGTAATTAATACTCCTGTTTTAACAGCAGCCCAGTTGTATTTGAAAACAGAAATAGCAATGGATAGGAGCTATGCTTTTGATAGAACTGACCTTGTTCCAGTTTCTGGCGTATTTACAATTGCACATACGCCTGACCTAAACTCAAATAGAGAAATAATTGATTGGAGCGACGTCAAAAATGCTGTTGAATATGACTTTGAATGGGCTCACTATCACAATCATGATGGAAATTTAGTAACTCCTGGATTCATCAGTGCTGGGAATTTAAATTTACCGGAGAAGGTATTTTCACAAGCCTCAAGAGTCAGTACCAAGCAGTCGGAATTCAGTATACCACTAGTTTATGACAATGGCTTCATTGTTTATCGAGTTAGAGCAAAAGGAAATTTGGAAAGAGATGATTATGAAGGAATTTATGAAGGAGTATGGTCTGACAATGCTAAAACCATTACTACGGTAGAAGCTTTTGACGATTATATTTCGGTTAGCGGTCACGAATCGGATAAAAACTGGAACTATCAAGCAGTTTTTACGGAAAATGGAAACAATAAATACAGTGTTACTTATTCTGACGGATCAGGTCGAGCAAGGCAAACAGTGGTGAATCAAAATGATTTGGACCAAACTGTGGTAGCAGAAACATTTTATGATTTTCAAGGAAGGGCAGCTATTCAAGCTTTACCGGCACCTACGGAAAGCCCAGCTATTAAATTCTACCCAGAATTTAATAGAAGTTCAAGCAACACAAGCCAGCCTTATGGGAAAGAAAATTTTGACAAAGACATTGTTGTTCAAACCGGATGTGAAACAGCTACTGAGCCTTTTTCAAGCACCAACTCACCTTCAGCCGGGAACTATTATTCAAACAACAACCCTCGAGTTGCTTTGAATGAAGACATGTATGTTCCGGATGCTTACGGCTACCCTTTTACGCAAACAATTTACACGCCTGACAATACAGGAAGAGTTCGATCGCAAACGATACCAGGGGCAGAATTTAAACACAACAACGGAAAGGAAACCAAATACCTGTATACAACTCCCTATCAAGAAGAATTAGATCAATTGTTTGGCTCCAACGCTGGTTTTGCTCACAAGTACAAAAAGAACGTTGTGTTTGATGCTAACGGACAGGCTTCTGTTACTTATATTAACCCTGCAAACCAAACAGTAGCCACCATGTTAAGTGGAACAGGAGGTGACGATTTAACTCCGCTGCCTTATTCCACCAATTTACCCTATTCGGTCGATTTATTGTCTAAAATTCAATTAACAGACAATTATGGACAATTAGAGAAGTTTAATTTTGCATTGGGAACCAGAACAATGACCCGTAGTATACCTGTTTTAAAGAAAGGAATACAAGAGTTTTACTATAAAATAGAGAACGAAAAGTTTCAACGAAGCTGTATAGACGAAGAGAATACAATATTTAATTATTGTTACGACTGTGTATTGGATGTTGAGATTTCCTTAGTGGATGAGTGCGGCAAAGAATATTTAACTGGAGTTTATGATTATGCTTCAAATGATTATCTATTAAATGCAAGTGCAGGAAGCTCTACAAACGATTGTCTGCCAACAGGCAGCTACGATAATAATTGGCCGACGAACATAACTAATGGTGTGCCAAAGGAGTTAGATCCCGGTGCATATGCTCTCAGTAAAGTAGTAAAGATAAATTATGAAAAATTAGATCTATATGTTAAAGATTATATCGATCGAGATAATTGTTTAAAAACCGAAGAAGAGTTTAGAATAAAGGAGCTAGATGAGTTAATATTACTAACAGATTGTGAGTATGATTGTGCCGATTGCGATGCTGATTTGGCAAAATACTTATATGTTGACGAGTTTACTCAGTGCGACCCATGCCTGAACGCATATGAACACGCCCAATTGCTTAAGCAATGTAAAGCAGGTTGTGAAGAAAAGGATAAATGCGCTATCGCATTTCAAATGCTTTTATCAGACATGAGCCCCGGAGGACAATACGGAAAGACTACTGAACAAACTAAGGTTGATTATGATGGAGCAATCATTGATGGAGGAAGCACTTTTGAGCCATGGAAGTTCCCATTGTCCATTTTTAATGATAATAACTGGCTTCCGCTTCGAAATTTAATTCTAGCTTCTACAGGCTTACCAGAAGGAAATACTTACAAAGCTTCTTGGAG
Organism: Flavobacteriales bacterium; assembly: GCA_016763995.1. GTDB lineage: Bacteria > Bacteroidota > Bacteroidia > Flavobacteriales_E > Vicingaceae > NORP294. The sequence goes on from JAESST010000303.1 coordinate 4,665, forward strand.
AAGACCCCTAAAAGTGAACAACGATGGAGTAGTAGACGATGCTCAGGAAACAAACTATTTAGCTTCGGATGGCACTGCTTATAAGGTATATGTGAAGAAAAAAGCAGACGGTTCATATGAACCTCGGTTTGTTGGAGCAGTGATATCCGATGCCAACGGATTAGAATATGTTTATGCAAAGAACCTTTATTATGTAGAAGATTTTGTAAAGCTTTGGAAGCCAGAATGGGCAGAATTATTAGTTCCCTATCACCCTGAATTTGGCTATTATCAATATTGCGTAATCATGCATCTCTCTAACGATTTTGATGAAAGCTTACTTTCTGCTGAAACTTTTACAGAATTAGACCTAGCATTTCAATCTTCCATTAAGAACTCTTATCTAGAATTTAGAGATCAATTGAATACTAACTTTTTTGTAAGTATAGATCCTTTCTTTAAGAGTACTAGTCCTTACGATTATGATGTTAATGAATTAGTTACTGCTTTTCGAAATAAGTTACATACCTATGCAGCAGATGGCACTGAACAAATAGACATTTGGACGATGGCATGGATGCTAGGCAATTGTGAAAACCCTAAATGTAGTGCCAATTGTACTCCACCAAATCCTATTGTAATTGATGATGCTAGTTGGCCGCATTTTAAAATGCTATACCTCTCTGCTAAGGAGAAAGTAATGAACCAACACCGCATTGAAAAGGTCATCAATAAAATTCACCCTAATTCTCCGGGCAAATTGCTTTCTTCCTACAACGAATGTTTTGGAAATGCCAATTTCAATAAGTACAAAAATGATTTTTTGACCACCAGAGTTATCTCAGCTCCTAGCACTGGAAACCTATTTTCGCGCTTTATAAGAGCATTGAAGTTTAAAGCAGCTTCTAAGATAACGGTTCTCAATATGAACTCTCCTTATTTTGAACCTTCTCAGCCATGCAGTAAATCAACTTATTTTCTATATGCACAAAAAGATCCTCGTTTTGGAAATGGCTTTACAGGTTCTTCGCTCAACGAAATGGCATCAGAAGCATGTGAAGGAATTGTAAAGTACGGTGATGGAGATTGTTCTGAGAAAACAAAAGCAATTTTAAAAGAAACTCAAACCATGGCACAGGTGCAACGCTACAAGCAGTGTGGGCAGTGTCCTTTGGCTTACGACCTTCAAGTCTTTTTAAATGGTATTATACAAAGTGAATTCGACTTATCCAATAATACAGGAATTGATGTTCATTGTAAAATTGAAGAGCTGTCAGCTGAATTAAACACTTCCTTAAATCAAGGGTTTAGTGTCGGAACAGCTGGCCCTGCTATAAACCCTAATTTACAGTGGGTAAATGCAGGAACGCCAAATCATCTATCGATTAACATTGGAGCATGTAACATCGAATTTCCTGACTTACTTCAGTATCCTACATTAGGAATTAGCACTTATGATCAAATTGATGAAATCTGTTGCATTAAAGCGATCTCAAGCTCTCAATTTAGCTTTACCATAAAGTTTTCAGTAATCATAGGTGTAGATGGAAATGTAGAAAAAAGAGAGAAAAATTTGATAGCTACTTCATGTTTAGATCTGTTAAACTGTGATTTTGGAGATAAATGTTCTGTTACAGCGCTTGGAATTGGAGTACAAGATTTATTAAATGCATTGGCCAATAACGAGGCACCAGATAATAGTTCTAGTATAAATGATTTATATGCTCTGAACGATGATGTTGAGTTAATAATAGACAATGCTGGAAATCCTAATTATTACGAAGCTATTCTTGACAATAATATCCTTGATTATTTTAAGAATAAGATGTTTGCCACAGAAGCAAGTGGAATTACTTGGAAAACAACTACAATAAATAATACAACTTTAGATGGAGAGTTAGAGATGAATGGTGTAGTTTATCCTAATATTCCGCCTCTGTATGAATCCTGTTCTTTAAGCTTAACATTTGAAAGTTGGAATGGAGTTTCTCCTGCAGTATTTAATTTTTCAGACATTGATTATTACTATAACTTAAGACCTATTCCTCAATTAGATCCTAACCCAGGAAGCAATTATGACTTCCTAATTAATGGAAGAACAATTGCAGGAAATATAGTAAAATTAAGAGGAATTTCTTGCATGAAAGCCATTACTTGTGCCCCTTATGTAGACTTAGCCTTTTTAACATCCAATGCTTATGCAGCATACGAAGGCTGCGAAAAAACGCAAGTTTTTTACGAGTTAAGCGAGCAATTAAAAGCGATTACAGACCTACAAGCAGAAATTACTATAGACAATGATGATAATGGAGTTTATTCCAACTTTATCTATGATCCCAATAACCCACAAAGCACCTACGATCTAAGCTTAAAAATCATTTCTAGCGACTTTACAGATGATTTTTCAAAAGTTAAAGAAATTATAAACACCTATGTAATTAAAGAAGAGGGGAATGAAAACAAGCTCTTCGCTCAAGTTCAACTGTGTGACGACCCTAATGATTCAGATTGTGATGGTTCTTTTGCCTTGGTGGAGATAACTGGAAATTTTGCTGTACTATACTCTTGTGAACCGATAGTTCGTAATCGTTTGAACGAGGGTTGTACCACTTATGCTCTGATAGATGAGGTAAAGAATGGTTTCATGG